>JASHQL010000432.1 GCA_030039155.1 Streptosporangiaceae bacterium
CGCGCGGCCTGCACGCACCGCGGCACCGGGTCGACGCCGGTGACCTGGAAGCCGAACCGGCCGGCGAGTTCGATGGCGTACTCGCCCTCGCCGCAGCCGACGTCCACGGCCACCGACCCTGGCGCTAGGGCCATCTCCGCCACGTATCGCAGCAGCGAGTCCGGGCCGGCCGGGCCGAGCGACCGGTCAAGCTCGGCGTTGAACTGTTCCTCGATCAGGTCGTACGCGTCGTGCTCGCGCATGCTGGCTGCCGGGTCGCTCACCCGCCCATCTTCCGGGCGCGCCCTGCCGCCCTGCCAGCGATTTTCCGCAGCTGGCAGCCGGCCCGGGCGGGCGGCAGCCAGTCCGGGCGGGCGGCAGCCGGCCCTGGCCGGCTTCAGCTACCGAGCCGGTCGAATGCGCGCCGCACGTGCCGCGCCAGCACGCTCGGGTCGTCGTTCGCGGTGGCCTGCCCGGCGTAGAAGCAGGCCAGCCCGATCTCTGCCGCCGTGCGTGCCGTGTGCTGGCTGGCTCCCCAGTCCTGCAGCTGATCGGCCAGCGCGTCCGCGTAGCGGCGCTGCTTGACCAGGCTGCGCGCGTACAGCTCGGGATGGCTGGTCACCAGCTGCTGGTGCCGCCGGTAGGCAGCAGGGTCGGCGGTGATGACCTCGATGTAGCCGACGACCAGCCGCCTTGCCGCCGCGAGCGCGTCGGTCATCGAAGATCCGATCGGCTTGGCCGGCCCGGCCGGCCGCCGCCAGGCCTCGGCATCGGCGTCGGCAGGCTCGCTGAACAGGACCTCCTGCTTGTCGCCGAAGTAGCGGAAGAAGCTTGTCCTGCCGACCTCGGCGCGCTCGGCGATGTCGGTGACGCTCACCGCGTCGAAGCCGCGCTCGCTGAACAGCTCAACCGCGGCCTGCCGGATCGCCTCCTTGGCGCGGCGGCGCTTCCGGTCAGTCAGCGAGCCTTCCTGCGCGTGCTCCCCGGCCATCGGCCCAGTCTAGAGCACGGTTGACATCAGAGCCCGATAGGTATCTGATGCTAAATGGAACTGAGTACCAACTTCAGGAGTCCCAGTGTCAGCAGCTGAGCTCGTCAGCCAGACCAACCGCTTCCTCGACCTGCTCGAGACCGGCGACCAGGCCGCCATCGCCGCCATGCTCGACGACCAGATCGTCTGGAGCACGCCGATGTCGGCGGACGGCGCAGCGGACGGCGACACCGCCCGCGGCCTGCAGGCCTTCGGCGCCCGCGTCGGCGCGATCGCCAGCCTGATGCAATCGGCCAGCTTCACCGACCGCAGGATCACCGCGTCCGCTGACGAGGACACCACCTTCGTCCAGGCCAGGGGCGCCTTCGTCACCGCGGACGGGCGGCCGTACCGGAACGTCTACGTGTTCCGCTTCGACTGGCGCGACGGCAAGATCGTGACATGGGAGGAGTACGCGAACCCGATCACCATCATCCGCACGTTCCCCGACGTGTACGGCCACCTGATCGACGACCTGCTCAGGTAGCCCGCCGCCGCCGGTTCGACGGGAGGACATCGTGAGCAGCATCGCCGTTGACATCACCGAGCCTGGCCGGCCGGAGGTGCAGGAGGTGTCGGCCGGGATCTACGCCTACATCCAGCCGGACGGCACCTGGTGGATCAACAACACCGGCTTCCTGACCGGTCCGCAGGGCGTCATCAGCATCGACTCCTGCGCCACCCAGCGCAGGACCCGCGGCTTCCTCGACGCGATCGCCGCGGTCACCCCCGCGCCGGTCAGGGCGGTGGTGAACACCCACCACCACGGTGACCACACCTTCGGCAACTGCATGTTCCGCAACGCGGCGATCGTCGCGCACGAGCGCGCGCGGGCCGAGGCGATCGCGTTCGGCCCGCCGCGGGACATGCCGTTCTGGGACGGTCCCGACTGGGGCGAGCTGACCCTCGACCCGCCGTTCGTCACGTTCACCGAGCAGATCACCGTGCACGCCGGCGACCTGGCCGCCCAGGTCCGCCATGTCGGCACCGCCGCGCACACCACCAACGACTCGATCGTGTGGATTCCCGACCGCTCGGTGCTGTTCTGCGGCGACCTGATCTTCAACGGCGGCACGCCGTTCCTGCTCATGGGCTCGGTCGCCGGCGCCATCGAGGTCCTGGAACAGGTGCTCCGGCCGCTCGGTGCCGCCGTCATCGTGCCCGGCCACGGCCCGGTGTGCACCGGCCAGGGACCCATCGACGCCACCGTCGGCTATCTGCGGTTCGTGCTGGACGTGGCCGCCCGCGCCTGCGACGCCGGAGTGACCCCGCTGCAAGCCGCACGCGACACCGACCTCGGCCGGTACGCGGGCTGGGCCGACGCCGAGCGGATCGTCGGCAACCTGCACCGCGCCTGCGCCGAGCTCGCCGGTGCCCCGCGCGGCGCGCCCATCGACATCGCCGCCGCGCTGGCCGACATGGTCAGCTACAACGGCGGCGCCCCGCTCAGCTGCCTCGCCTGAATCCGCGCCTGAATCCGCGCCCGGCCCAGCGTCAGCCGGGCGGCGCGGTCGCGGTGCCGGCCGGGAACTCGGCCGGGTACTGCTGGCCGAAGTCGGCCGACCGGCTGACCTCCGCCCAGGCGGCGGCCTCGGCAAGCTGGCCGCGCGAGTAGTCCTGCGCCATCAGGACTGCTCCGGCGCCAAGGATCAGGTGCGCCGGCAAATCCTGCCGCCGCACCAGGCGCACCAGGATCTCCCCGGCCCGGCTGGGGTCGCCGGCGGCCACCGCACCGCCGCGGTACCGCACCATCGCGCCGACGGTCTGCTGGTACTCCTCGGGGATGTCAAGGACCTGCATGGACGCACCGGCCCAATCGGTCGCGAACCCGCCAGGCTCGACCACCAGGTACCTGATGCCCAGCGGCGCGGTCTCCGCCGCCAGCACCCTGGTCAGCCCGTCCACGGCGAACTTGGCCGCCTGGTACGAGCCGATGCCGGCCGACCCGCCGACCCGCCCGCCGATCGAGGAGAACTGGATGATCGTGCCGCCGCCCAGTGCCCTGAGCACCGGCAGCGCCGCTCGCGACACGTGGTAGACGCCCCAGAAGTTGGTCTCGAACTGCCGCCGGAAATCCTCCTCAGGCCCGGTCTCCACCGGCGCGACGTTCGCGTAGCCGGCGTTGTTGACCACCACGTCCACCCGGCCGAACTTCGCCAGCGCGGCCTCGAACGCTCGCCCGGCCGCCGCCCGGTCAGTCACGTCAAGCCGCACGGCCAGTGCCCGGTCCTGGTGCTCAGACACCAGGCCGGCCAGCTTGGCCGGATCGCGTGCGGTCGCCACGACCCGGTCTCCGGCCGCCAGGGCCGCAGTGGCCAGCGCGCGGCCGAAGCCACGCGAGGAACCGGTGATCAGCCAGGTCAGCTCGGCCACCCCGCCAGTCAATCACGCGGGCTTGCCGCGGCGGGTCGGTGCCCGGCTGCCGCGGCGTCAGGACCGGAGGCCGGCGTCAGGACCGGAGGCCGGCGTCAGGACCGGAGGCCGGCGTCAGGACCGGATACCGGCGTCAGGACCAGAAGCCAGCGTCAGGACCGGAAGCGAGTCAGCCCGCCTCGCCTGGCGGTCAGCAGTCCTGTTCCACGGCGACCAGGGCCGAGTTGAGGCTCTGCCCGTCGGTGCCGGTGGCGGTGGCGCCCATCACGTAGTAGTTGAAGTTTCCGCACTCTGGCGTGAACGTCCCGGTGAACGTCTCGGTGTAGCTGGTCTTGCCGGACAGCGTCACCGACGAGGTGTTCACGTCCTGGGTGCCCTGCGCGGTACTGCTGAGGCTCTCCGAGGTGGTCCAGCTCAGGTGGACCTTGCCGGTGCCGACGGTGGTGACGGTCACGGTGTAGTTCACCACCTCGGAGTTGCCGTTGGACGAGGCGCTGTCCTCGACCGCGCTGACGGTCAGCACGTGGCTGCCGGTGCAAGCCGAGTCGAGCGTGATCGTCTTGCTCAGCGTCACCGGGCTGGTGATGTCCAGGGTGTCGCTCGCCGAATTGCCGGCCGGAGTGAAGTGATCGGTGACGTCGGCCGTGCCGGCGGTCCCGACGCTGACCGTGGCCGCCCCGGTGCTGGTGCCGTTGGACCTGACCCAGTGATAGGTGACCGAGGTAGCCAGGGTCGCGCTGATCGCCCCGGTGATGGTGAAGGCCGGCGGGGAGGCACCGCAGGCGTAGCTGGCCGGCGAGGCCGGCGCGCTGGACAGGGTCGCGCTCACCACGGTGTTCGCGCACGACAGCGTGAACACCGCGCTGTTGGAGGACGCGGAGACCGGGCTGGTCACGATGATCGCTGCCGAGCCGGTGTCCTTGTCCGTCGGCGGGGTGAACGTGGCCGGCGTGACCGCCTGGGTGCCCTTGGCGGTGAACGTCAGCGTGGCCGGAGCGCTCGTGGTGCCGTTGCTGAACGCCCAGTGGTAGGTGACGGTCTCCTTCTTCTTGCTGGTGATCGTCCCGGTGAAGTCGAACGTGGTCGGCTTGGCCGTGCACTTGATCGCGGAGGTCGCGGGTGTCACGGTGGCGGTGGCGCTGATCCCGCCTGCCTTGTGGCCGTGCCCCAGGCACGTCAGCTGGTAGGTCGCCTTGTTGGAGGCGACCGCGTTCGGGCTGGTGACCTCGAGCCTGGCCCAGCCGGTGCCGGTCTTGGCCGCCTTGATGGCCGGCCCGGTCACGGTCATGGACCCGGCCGCGGTGAAGTGCACGGTGGCCGGCGCCGTTTCTGTCCCGGCGGAGTAGACCCAGCGGTAGGTGACCGTGCCTGCCTTGTGCGCGGTGATCGTGCCGGTGACCGCGAACGAGGCAGGATGCGGCTTGCACTTGCGGGTCACCGTGGCCGGGGTCACGGTCGCCGATGCCAGCAGCGCGGAGCCGGCCGGCGTGCCGTGATGGTGCTTGCGCGGCGGCGCGGTGTGCCCGCCGCCGCCGATCGCGCCGGCCGCCACCGCCACCCCGGTGCCGGCCACCAGCACCACCAGCGCGGCCACCGCCGCGGTTGCCGCCTTGTGCTTGCGCAGCACCGTGACCGCCGCGGCGACCGGCGCTGGGCTGCTGGCCGGCGGGGCGCTGCTCTCCCACCAGAACCCGATCGCGGCAGACCGGTCGCGCAGTTCCTCTTCGCCGCGCTCCTCCCAGTCGATGCCGTACGCAGCGAGCGCCACCTGCTCAAGCTCGGTGACGAACGCGGTCGCGTCGGCCGGCCGGTCCTGCGGGTCCTTGGCCATGCCGCGGCGCACCAGTTCGCGCACCGGCGGGTCGACCTGCTCGGCCGGCACGTGCGCGGTCTCGTGCTCCTTGCGCAGCCTGCCGATCCCGCCGGTGTACGGCGTGCTGCCGGTCAGGCACTCGAAGAACACCGCGGTGGCAGCGTAGATGTCGGTCGCCGGGCTGGCCGGGTCGCCGGCCCACTGCTCCGGCGCCATGTACAGCGGCGTGCCCGCCGACGGCACCCGCCTGCCCGCCTTCACCGCGATGCCGAAGTCGGCGAGCTTGCTGTTGCCCGCCATGTCGACGAGCACATTCTCCGGCTTGTAGTCGCGGTGCACCACGCCCATGTCGTGCGCGGCGGCGAGCCCGAGCAGCGAGCCCTTGAGCACGGTGAGCGCGGCCTCCGGGCTGGTCGGCCCGGTCTTGTCGATCATCTCGTGCAGCGACGCGCCGGCCACCAGCTCCATCACGATGGCGGCGCCGATGCGCGGCTCCTCGACGTACTCGAACAGCCGCACCACATGCGGCACGTCGAGCTCGAGCAGCAGCTCGGCTTCGGCCCTGAACCTGGTGATGAAGCGCTCGTCCTGCACCAGCTCGTCGATCAGGTACTTGATCGCGACCTGGCGGCCGGTCCTGTCGTGAATGGCCAGCACCACCCGGCCGGAAGCACCGCGGCCAAGCACTCGCTGCTCGGTGTAACCCGGAACAGTCCATTCGCCCATGACCGACGCACCTCGCTGCCGACCCCACCAGCCCGGCCCAGGACAAACCTGGTCCCCCAGCGCAACTATGACCGATACCAGGTCATAGTTGCATCGGTGTCAGCACTCAAAGATGAGACTGGCTGACGTCAGGTGGGCTGGCCGGCCGTGCTCACGATCCAGGCGAGCACCATCGCCTCCTCGTGCCAGGCGTCATACCGGCCGCTGCGGCCGCCGTGCCCGGCCGACATCTCGGTCTTCAGCAGGAACGGGCCGCCCTTGGCGTCTGCCTGCAGCCTGGCGATCCACTTGGCCGGCTCGTGATAGAGCACCCTGGTGTCGTTCAGGCTGGTGATCGCCAGGATCGGCGGGTAGACGGCGCCGGCGGCGATGTTCTCGTACGGCGAGTAGGACTTCATGTACGCGTACACCTGCGGGTCGTGCAGCGGGTCGCCCCACTCCTCCCACTCAGAGATCGTCAGCGGCAGCGTCGGGTCGAGCACGGAGGTGAGCGCGTCCACGAACGGGACCTGCGCCACGATGCCGCCGAACGCATCGGGCGCGAGGTTGACCGCGGCGCCCATCAGCAGGCCGCCGGCCGACCCGCCGCGGGCCACCAGCCGCGCCGGTGACGTCCAGCCCTGCTGCACCACGTGCCTGGCGCAGGACACGAAGTCGGTGAAGGTGTTGATCTTGTGCAGCATCTTGCCGTCGTTGTACCAGTGCCGGCCAAGCTCCCCGCCGCCGCGCACATGCGCGATCGCGAACACGAAGCCACGGTCGAGCAGGCTCAGCCGCGGGATCGAGAACGACGGGTCGGTGGACAGCTCGTAGCTGCCGTAGCCGTACAGCAGGAACGGCGCGCTGCCATCCCGCCTGGTGCCCTTCCGGCAGACCAGCGAGATCGGCACCTGGGTGCCGTCGTCGGCCGTCGCCCACAGCCGGTGCTGCTCGTAGCCGGCCTGGTCATAGGCCGTGCCGTCCGGCGCGGGCAGCACCGGCCGCTGCTTGAGCAACGTCAAAGAGCCGGTGGCGACGTCGCAGTCGTAGACCGAGTCCGGCGTCACCAGCGAGGCGTAGCCGAGCCGGTAGCTGCCGGTGTCGTACTCCGGATTGGCGCCAGGGCTCACGTGATACACCGGCTCGGGAAACTCGATCGGCCGTTCGCCGCCGCCGGCCAGCACCCGCAGCCCGGTCAGCCCGCCGGAGCGCAGGTAGATCACCAGGTGTCCGGCGAACGCGTCGACGCCGATCAGCCTGGTGTCGTCTCGATGCGCGATCAGCGGCGTCCAGGCCGCCGGGTCACCGACCGGAGCCTGCGCAAGCTCGAAGTTCTCCGCGCCCTCGTTGTGCAGGATCAGCAGCCTGCCCTCGGCTGCCGACCCGTGCTGGCCAGTACCGCCCTGGTGGTCGACGTGATACTCCACGCCCTGCCGCCGCTCCCTGACCAGCCGCGGCTGGCCGGCCGGGTCGGCCGCGTCGAGCAGCCTGACCTCGCTGGTCAGCACGCTGTCGGAGCTGATCACGACGTACCGCTCGCTCCTGGTCAGGAACACGCTCGCCCAGAATCGCTCGTCCTGCTCCTCATAGACGATCACGTCATCGGCGGCCGGCGTGCCGATCACGTGCCGCCACACCCGGTACGGCCGCCAGGCCGCATCGACGGTGAGGTAGAACAGCGCGCTGCCGTCGGCCGACCAGGCCGTGCCGTAGTGCGTGTCAGGGATCTCGTCGGCCGCGGTCTCGCCGGTCACCAGGTCCCTGAAGCGCATGGTGTACCGCTCGTTGCCGAGGAAGTCGGTGGAGTAGGCAAGCCGCGAGCCGTCCGGACTCACGTCGAAGACACCGAGGGCGAAGAAGGCACTGCCCGCGCTCTCCTCGTTCCCGTCCAAAAGAACCTGCTCACCGGGCAGCGAGCCGTCGGTACTCCCCTGCGGGGACGACTCACCTGGATCCCCCGGCCGCGGCATCGGCGGCCGCCGCTCCCCCGGCCGCACCGGGCAGCGGCAATGCACGCCGTACTGCTTGCCCTCGACCGTCCTGACGTAGTACCACCAGCCGCCCTTGCGCACCGGCACCGACAGGTCGGTCTCCAGCGTCCTTGCCTTGATCTCGCCGAAGATCGCGTCGCGCAGGCCGTGCTGGCCCGCGGTCAGCGCCTCGGTATAGGCGTTCTGCCGCTCCAGGAACGCGATGGTCTCCTGGTCAGCCTTGTTCGCCAGCCAGGCGTAGTCGTCGAAGAACGTGTCGCCGTGAAAGGTACGCTCGGCCGGTATCTGCCTGGCAGCGGGCGGCGTCGGGACAACCTCGGGGTCGGTCGGCAGGTGCTGGCTCATAGGCCAGGAGTCTATTAATGCTGGGAACGTGCGGTAGCGTGCAGGCGCCGCCAACCGGCGTTACCGCCGCTTGGCGGCTACCGTCTTCTGCCCAGCGGACTGCTTGCCGCGGCCGGAGTCGCTGACCAGTGCGCTCGCCCGCTTCGCGAACTCCTCGGCGGTGGGCCGCTGGTCCACCGGGCCGAGGCAGGCGCCGATCAGGTCGGCCGCGCCAGCCGACAGCTCGGGCGCGAGCTGCACGGTCGCCGACATGACCCGGCGCAGCGCGAGCAGGCCGTCGTCGGCCGGCAGGTCCTGGCCGTAAATGCCCTTGCCGGTCAGCACCCGGTGCAGCGTCACGCCGAGCGCCCAGATGTCGGTCGCCGGGCTGGCCGGGGCGCCCTGCAGCTGCTCAGGGTCGGTGTACTCGATCGAGGCGATCGGCCCCATGCCGGTCACGGTCACGCCGGGCGCGATCACGTGCGCGAGGCCCAGGTCGGACAGCTTGCCGCCGGACTCGGTCAGCATGATGTTGCCGGGCTTGATGTCGCGGTGCACCATGTCGGCCGCGTGCAGCGCGGCCACCGCGAGCGCGGCGTCCCTGACCGCGATGATGGCGTCGGCCTGGCTGACCGGCTTGTCCGGCGTGGCCAGCGAGCCCCGCTCCAGGTACTCCATCGAGTAATAGAGCACGCCGTCGTGCTGCCCGGCGTCGTACAGGCTGACGATGTACGGCGACCTGACCGCGGCGAAGGCCTGCAGCTCGCGGGTCGCCCGCCGGAACGTGGCGTCGGTCGAGGTACCGGCGAACACCTTCACCGCGACGTACTCGACGTCGACCGGCAGCCTGGCCGGCTTGCGGGCCAGGAAGAACTGGCCGTGGTTGCCCCATCCGAGCGATCTGATCAGCTCATAGTCGGCGATTTTGTCCACCGGATTCTCCTGGGCGTCGGCGATCAGTGTGCGAGGTAGGAGTCGAAGCGCAGGGCGCGCCTGCCGACATCGATCATGGTGCCCGGCTGGATCTCCACCGCCTGGTGCGGCGTCAGCCGCTGCGGCTGCGGGATGCCAGGGTGATGCACCACCGACCCGTTCGCCGAGCCAAGGTCCACCACGTGCACCCGCCAGCCGACCAGCGCGATCCGCAGGTGCAGCCTGGAGATGGTGCCTGCCGGGTCGACGATCCGCAGCGGCCTGGCCCGGCCCGCCTGCACGTCGGCGTCCATCACCGGATCGCGGCCGAGCACGTAGTCGGTGTCCAGCTGCAAGGTGGTGCCGTCGTCAAGCACCAGCACGCCAAGCGGCGGCCGCGGGCCCTTCACGACCTGCCTGGTCTGCTGCAGCATGGCCAGCCCGCAGACCCGGCAGTACTGCACGTCCGGGTCGTTGAAGTGCTTGTTCACCGGCTGCGGGCAGTAGCAGCCGTCGACCAGCGCGCGCGGGTCGGCAGGCTCAGGCTCGGGCGCCGGCTCCGGCATCGGGATCGGCGGCGGCTGGGCCGGCTGCTGCTGCTGCTGCCCTGCCTGAACCGGCTCGAGCGACACCACGTCGCTGTCGTCGGGCAAGATCAGCAGGTAGGAGCTGTACTGCGAGGCAGGATCCGGCTCGTGCATCCGCGGTGGCGGCGTCACCGGCGGCGGCGCTGCCGGGGCCTGCTGGCCCTGCTCGGGCATCGGCGCGGTCTCGTGGTCCGGCGGCGGCGCCTGCATCACCGGCTCGGCCAGCGAGGTTGGCTGCCGCGGCGGCCGCTGGGCCGGCTGTTCTTGCTGGACCGGCTGCTGGACCGGCTGCTGCACCGGCTGAGCCTGCTGGATCGGCTGCTGGGCCGGCTGAGCTTGCTGAACCGGCTGCTGGGCCGGCGGCGGCGGTGGCGGCGCTTCGACGGCGCCGTAGCCGCCGAACTGGCCGGCCTCGGCCTGCCCGTCGGCGCCGGCCGCGGCGGTGATCCGCACGCCGCCAGCCTGCACGATTCCGCCGTCGAGCCGCAGCCGGCCGTCGGCGTCGCCGTGGTTCGGCAGGTTCAGCATGACGGTGACTGGCGGGCCGGTGAACATCCTGCTCACCGGGATCACCGCGTCGGCGCCGGTGATGCTCACCGACTCGCCGCCGCCCGAGGTGACCCGCGCCATCGCCTCGCCGTGCACCAGCACCGCGACGGCGCCGGTCCTGGTGATACCCGCGCACGCCCAGGCGGGCGGCTGCTCCTGCTCGAGCGCCGCCCTGGTCACGCGGCGGACGAGGTCACTGCCGTCCCCGCCGGCGGCAGCAACCTCGTCCATCGCGGACAGCAGCAGATCCTCGCCGCCGCCCGCGATCGCGCAGAGCACTACGAGGTTGCCGGTCCTTGCCACCAGGCCCTGACCGGGCAGTGGCATGCAGTCAGCAAGCCTCATGCGAGCCGCCCGCCGTGGAAGCGCCAGCGCAGGAACGGCACCCGCATCGGGCCGTTCGCGACCAGCCAGACGCCAATCCAGACGACGAGGAAGTCGATCAGGAACGCGGCCAGCGGCACCTTGCCGTGGATGCCGGGCACCAGCTTGGCGTTCAGCAACAGCCACACCACCAGGCCCTCGGGCACCAGGGTGATCAGGCCGAAGTTGGTCGGCCAGTCCTTCTCCCACCGCCACTGCATGAGGAAGTGGTAGATGAACTCCCAGACGATGCCAAGCACGATGACCGTGGCCAGGATGATGAACGTCGTCTTATAGGCGGTGCCGAGCGGCGCGTGAATCGGCAGCAGCGGCGTCACCAGCAAGGTGAGCACGGAGCCGACGGTCGCGAGCAGCACGATCCTGGTCTGGATCCGGCCGGTCAGGGTTGGGACCATGTCACGCCTCGCCAGTCTGCTAGATCGGTTTGTTGAATGCCCACTTGAACCACTGGCTGGTCGACCGGCCAGGGCCGATCTTCTTGCACCAGCCGCGGCGGGCCAGGTCGTCGGCGATCTCCTGGGCCGCGATCTGCAGCCCGAGGAAGGTGTCCACGCCTGGGAAGTAACCGCCGAGGGTGGTGGCGCCAGAGGCGTACAGCACGCCGTCGCCGTTGGCGGTGTTCTTCAGCTCGAAGTGCCGCTCCACCTCGAGCCGCCCGAGCGGGTTGCGGTAAGCGCCGGTGTGCTGCAGCAGGTCGGCGAGCACCCGGTGCTGGCTGATGTCCGCCTCGAGGCCGGTGCAGTCGATGATGTAGTCGGAGCGGATCAGCTCGTTGCCGGCCTTGCCGGTGACGTAGCTCACCACGCCGTTGCCGTCGGGAGCCGGCTCGACCTTCTCCACGATGCCCTGCATGTCGCGGTAGTAGCCGCCGGCCCGGCCGGCCCGCATCTGGTCCTGCCAGCGCCGCCGCTTTGGCGTGTTGGTCCCGCCCATCAGCTTGTACAGCTTGGCCCTGTCGTCGCCGTCCAGCTTGCGCATCTGCGCCTTGAGCTGGCCGCCCCAGACCGACTTGGGATAGTTGAATCCCTGGTAGGCCCAGCCGTGGTCACCCTTCCTGCGCATCCAAGGGCCTGGCCCGTGCGAGCCCTCGATGTAGGTGCGGAAGATGTGGATGATGTTGGTCTGCAGCTTGTAGTGCTCGCGGTCGTCGAACAGCCGCTGCAGCACCCTGGACGCCACGATGCCGCCGCCGCGCAGCACCACGGTGCCCGGCCGGGTCTTCAGCGTCTCGTAGACGTGCTCGTGGGGCTCGTAGGCGTTCACCACGTGCTGATAGTCCTGATAGCGCTCACGGAAGTCCTGCAGGTCAGGCAGGTACCGCAGGCCGGGGTAGCCGACCGCAAGGTGCACGAACCTGGACCGGTACGCGACCCGCTTGGTCGGGCTGCTGCCCTCAGGCGGGGTGAGGATGGTGAAGTAGCCGCCGCCGTAGCGCTTCCTGACCATCCGCACGACGCCTTTGACCCGCATCTTGTCGTAGCCGATGCGCTTGGACTCCTTGTCGATGCTGCCGAACACCGTGGACCGCAGCGGCGTCCAGTAGTCAGCCCAGACCGGCTCGAGCAGCAGGTGGATCAGGTGCGCCGGCGTCTTCTGCCGCCACGTCTCGGTCAGCGCGTAGGACGGGAAGCCCCAGATGTTGTCCGGCCTTGACGAGGAGTCCGACCTGATCCTGGCGTGATCGGGAATCTGCGAGACCCTGGTCAGGTACTCGTAGGTCTGGTAAGGGAAATCGAGGTTCGACAGCACCCTGATCTGCTCCGGCGGCACGCCGGCGATGCGCAGGTAGTCGGTCGTCACGAACGACCCGATCCCGCCGCCGACGGTGACGAACGGCACGTCGACGATCGGGATGCCGGCCTGCTGCAGCATGGTCTCTGTCCACACCGGCGTCTCGATCAGCTCGGGCGTCAGGTCGCCGGCGCCCGCCGGCGCCTGCACCTGAACCTGGGCAGCAGGAACCTGGGCAGCAGGCGGGGCGGCTACCCGGGCGCCAGCCGGCGCCTGCAGCTGCTCGTCCGGCATGCCGATGCCGGGCACCATCGTCTTGTCAGCCGACCAGCCGTGCCCGGCTGGCTGCGCCTGACCTGGCGGCGCAGGACGCTGCTGCGGCACGCCCGGAGCCTGCGGCTGGCCAGCGAACTGGCCAGGCGCGATCGTGCGATCGTCGTTCGGCCCCTGGCGCGGCGCCATCAGTAACTCCTCAGGTACATCAGGACCGCCAGCACCCTGCGGTTGCCGTCGGAGCCTGGCACCAGGTCGAGCTTGGCGAAGATCCGCGCGATGTGACTCTCGACCGTCCGCTCCATGACCGACAGCCGCGCCGCGATCGCGGTGTTCGACAGCCCGTCGGCGATGAGGCCGAGGATTTCCAGCTCGCGCTCGGACAGCCGCGCGAGTGCTTGTTCTTCATGCCGCCGCCTGGAGGGTGCCTCCTGCAGCAGTAGCCCTGTGCTCATGTTGCCACCTCGTGACCGCCTTGGTTCCCGCGATACCTAGCAGTGTGACCGCTTGGACAAGCGTGCCAACGTCCGATGTTCTGCTGCTGTGCTAGCGATGTTCCCGCAGGTAGCAGCGCCATTACGAGCGGCAGGAGTACTTGAACGCCGTCGTCGCGCTGGCCACGCTCGGGCTGAGCACGCGCAGCCGTGCGGTGGCGTGCGCGGTACCCTTACCGACGAACTTCCAGTGCAAATGCACCATTTGCGAAGTCGCCCCGGCCGCGGCGTTGACGGTGTAGACACGCGATGTAAGATCGCCGTCCCGCACCCACTGATACATGATCTGGCCAGCCTTGCCGTTGGTTTCGATGGTTCCGACGACATCGACGGTGACGTTGCACTTGTGACCAGGAAGCGTAGCGGGGGCGACGGCAACTGTGGTGACTTTCAGCGTGCCGTGCGGTTTGTTCAGCAGCACCGCGACGACGCCCGCGATCACCCCGACCACCACCACGGCGCCGATCGTCAGCAGCCAGCGGCGGGCCCGGCCAGGCGGTGCCCCGCCGGACGTGCGCCGGCCGGCCTGAGCCTGCAGCTGCCGCGGGTCCGGCCAGGACGGCATGCTCGGCGCGGGCGGCGCTGCGGCCTCCTGCGGCATGCCAGGGCCGAACCTGACCACGCCGGACGGCCCGTCAGGATCCGCTGGCTGGCCGCGATCGCCACGCCAGACCGGCTCGCCGAGTTCGGTCGGCCGGTATTGCGGGCCGGCCGCCTCGGTGCCGCGGTGCACCGGCTCGGACAGCTCGGTCGGCCGGTACCCGGCGGGCTGGGACTCCTGGGTCGGGTGATACCCCGCAGGCTGGGACTCCTGCGTCGGGTGATACCCGGCAGGCTGCGACTCCTGCGTCGGGTGATACCCGGCAGGCTCGGACTGCTGCGTCGGGTGATACCCGGCAGGCCCGGAATCCTGGGTCGCCCGGTGGCCTGGCCCGGCGGCGTCGCCGGCCAGCCTGGTCCCCCGGCCCGACTCAATGTTGAACACGTCGAAGCCGCTGCCTGCCGGCCCGCCCGGATCTGGCGGCGCCAGCATGGTCACCCGGCTGGACTCGAGGTTTTCCACGGCGATGCCGATCGTGCCGATCCTGGCGTACACCTCGCGTGCGCCGGACGGCCTGGCCGCCTTCTCCTTGGCCAGCATCTGCTCGACCAGCGCCAGCAGCTCCGGGTCAAGGTCGGGCCTGAACGCCCGCAACGGCGGCGGCTGGTGGTAGAGGTGCTGGATCATCAGCGCCTCTGGCGTCTCCGCGTTGAACGGCCGCTGCCCGGCCAGCATCTCGTACATCACGCAGCCGAGCGAGTACATGTCGGTCCTGCCGTCGACCGCGGCGCCGTCGATCTGCTCCGGCGGGATGTAGGCAAGCGTGCCGACCGCCTGGCCCTGCCGGGTCAGCCTTGGCGAGGAGTCGTCAAGCAGCAGCGCCATCCCGAAGTCGATGATCTTGACATGCTGCTGCCTGCCGACCATCAGGTTGCTCGGCTTGATGTCGCGGTGGATGATGTCGGCCGCGTGCGCCGCGGACAGCCCGGCGCAGACCTGCCCGGCGATGGTCAGCACGTCGGCGACCGGCCACTGGCCCTGGCCCTGCAGGTACCGCTGCTCCATCAGCTCGTTCAGCGCGCTGCCGTCGGCCAGCTCCATCACCAGGTACAGCTCGTCGGCGGTGCGGCCGGAGTCATAGCTGGTCACGATGTTCGGGTGCTGCAGCTTGTTCGCCGCGGCGACCTCACGCTGGAACCTGCCGAGCGTGTCCATCAGGTGCTCGGCGTTCGGGATCCGGCCGATCTGGATCGTCTTGATCGCCACCGTGCGCTGGGCCTGCGCATCCCAGGCCAGCCACACCTGGCCGATCGCGCCCTGGCCGAGTGCGCGCTGGAGCTGATACCGGCCGGCCAGCGTTCGCTGTTGCATCGCCCGCTCACTTCTCCTGGCTGGATTGCGCATGCGCGACTGAGCACTGAAGCAGCCGGAGTTCCCCGCTCCGAAGCACGCTCGACCGGCACAGTAACACCCATGCCGGGACAAGAGCCATGACCAATTCCTCAGCCGCGCCTGGCCGCATCGCGGCCGCCAAGCCCAGGCGGCCAGGGCCTGCGGCCGGGCCGGCCGGCCGCCTCGTCCGCGGCCGCTGGCTGGTCGTCTGGCTGCTCGCCCGCGGGATCGTCGGTCAGCACGGTCGGCCGGTCAGACTCCCGG
>JASHQL010000433.1 GCA_030039155.1 Streptosporangiaceae bacterium
CGCAGCTCGACCTGGTGCAGTGGGTCTCGGCGTGCTGCGGGCTGTCGCCGCTCGACGCCTACCAGTTCATCAGCCAGGCGGTCGAGGCGCCGCTGGCCAACGTGGTCGACACGAACTACACCTCGGTGGCCAAGCTGCGCAAGGACTGGCTGCCGGGGGCGGGCCGAGGTTCGGTCATGCGCGGCATGCACGATCACCTGCGCGAGGTGGCGAGGTCCTACCTGGCGTGATGGCGGTGCTTGCGGCGTAGCCGCCGGCTCGTGCCGGGCCGGCGCGTGCCGTGCCGGTGGCCGGGCTGCAGGATGGCGAACACCACCACGTTGCTGAGGTAATGGCCGGTGGCCTCGTCGAAGGTGCCGCCGCAGGTGATCAGCCTGAGCTGCGCGTCCGGCACCGGCCCGTACACCGCCTCGGTGGGGAACTTGGTCTTCAGGTAGCTGTGCACCGAAGTCACGCGGAACACCGCCAGGCTGTGATTCGCGCGCCGCACGTACACCAGCTCGCCCGGCTTGAGCAGATTCAGCCGGTAGAACACGCCAGGGCCGAGATAGGAGTCGATGTGCCCGGCGATGATCGCGGCGCCGATCGCGCCCGGCCGCGCACTGCCGGTGTACCAGCCGGCCACCGCCGTGCTCGACGGTACCTGCAGCGTGCCGGCCTTGGTGATGCCGAGCCTGATCAGCTGCGTGCGCACGCCGATCGCGGGAATGTCGAGCCGGACCGGCAGCGGGACCGGCGCGGCTGTCGGCTGCGGCCTGGCCGCCCAGTGCCCGCGCGGGATCGGAATCAGGGCCGGCTTGCCCGCGCTGGCGGCCGGCCTGGCCGCCCGGCCCGTCTGGCTGGCCCAGACCAGGCCGCCCACCGAGCCGGTGGCGATGATCGCGCCAGCCAGCACCGCGGCGACCGCCCACGGCCGGCGCAGCACCCGGACCGGCGACACGTGCCTGCCGCCGGTCCGGGCGCTCTCGGGCTGGGTTTGACCCGGTGGGTCCAGGGGGGCTGCGCCCCCAGGGCCGTCCTGTTGCAGCGTTCCCGTCCTAGCGCGCGTGCATCGCCGGACGCCGGCGGCGGCTCGCCATGACCGCGCCCGCGCAGGCACAGAGCAGGCCGGCGACGCCGATCGCAGCCCATGGCAGCATCGGCGCGCCCGGCCTGGCGGCGGTGCCGCCGAACCCGGTCTGCGGTCCGCCGGTCGGGTCGACCTTGCTGCCCGCTGCGTCAAGCAGGTTGTCGATGGCCAGCCCGTTCGGCTCGTCAAGCACCACCAGCGTGTGGATGGTGCCGGCCGCCAGGTCGATCCGCACCGCGGTGTGCTCGCTCGCGCCGGCCGCGCGAATCAGCACCGAGCCGGGCTTCAGCACCTTGTACCCGGTGAACTTGGCGAACCGCAGGTGCGTGGCCAGCCGCTTGTGCCCGGCCGAGACGGTCACCTTGTTCTCCTGCATCGACGCCTGGATGACCCGGACCAGGGCCTTCCCGTGCGGCGTCCGCAGCCGGTCCGGGATCACGACGAGCCGCAGCCCGGAAGCCGGGCCCATGCCCGCCACCGTGTACGCGTGCCCCGCCGCGACGTCGATCGTGGTGGACAGCACCGGCTTGGTCTTGGGAGACGCGCCGGCCGCCCGCATCGCGACGGTGTAGTCGCCGGCCGCCAGCCGCTCGAACGGCGACACGGTGCCGTAGCTGACGTGGTGCAGCACGATCTCCGCGTTGGCGTTGCCGAACGAGTACAGATAGACGTCAACGGCAGGGGTGTTCGGCGACAAGTGCGCAAGCCTGACCCAGCCATCTCCCGACGACGCGTGCGTGGTCGCGGCCGAGGCCGCCGGGGCGGCAAGTAGCAAGGGCGTCAGCAGGGCCGGCGCCAGGCCGGCCAGCACGGCGCGGACCGTCCGCGCTCTGCTCCACCTGATAGTCATTTGGGATCTCCCTCCCGGTGGCGCGGCCGTTGGTTGCGGGCCTGGGCCGGGCCGTCGGCTTGTTAGTTTTGGGCGCGTGCGCCGGGCAGCAGCCCGAGCGGGCTCGGCGCGGTGAACTCGATCCAGAGCACGGGCTGGCTGCCCGAATTTCCTACCGTGAGCTGGGCGCGTAGCAGTGACCGCTGCGCGCGCAGGAACGCGACCACCCGGTGCTGGTAACTGGCACGCGAGTAGTGCCTGACCTTGATGTCGAGAGCGATCTCCACCGAGCGCAGCGGCGTGCCTGCCGCTGCGCCTGGTCCTGCGTCGGCGAATTGCCTGACCACGACAGGCAGCCGGTGCGCGAGCGCGGCCAGCGTCATCAGCAGCCTGACGTCGACCTGCCCGGCAGCGAGATCAGCGCGTGCTGCCTGGCTGAACTGAACACGGGCGTTCTGCAGCAGGTCCCTGCCGCCGGTCTGGCGGCTCACCAGGTCCGCGTGCAGTTCTGCCAGGTAGGCGACCGCACCGCCGGGGTAGGTGACCCTGACCTGGATGAGGCTCTGCCCGCTGCCGAAGCTCGCGATGACCTCGGGCGCGTAGACGGTGGCGAGCCGGCCGCCGAACTGGCTGCGCAACGCGGCGGTGTCGGCGATGACGCTGGTGCCGAGCGGATCGGCCGCGCTTGCGCCAAGCGGGTCGAGATTCGCCGCCGGGAAGCCGTGCTGCTGCAGCGCGGCGCACATCGCCGGGTCGCAGCCGACCACCACGCCATGACTGACCTGCGCGGCGATCCAGGCGGCAGCCTGGTTCCTGGTGGCCTGCGCGGCCGCGAGTTCTGCCGGGTCCTTGGTCGCATGCTGACTTGCCGGCGGATCACCGTGCGCGGCCGCGCTCGGGTCGTTCGCCACCGCGATGGTGATGCCGCCGGCCGCGAAGACCACGACGAATAGGCCGAGCAAACCGACCCTCCTGTGACCCCAGGAGCGCGGACCCGGCGCGGGCTGCGTACGCAGCACCCGGCGCTGCAGCCAGAGCCGGAGCGTCGTGATGATCACACTCGCCCAGGATGGCTCTGGTGGCAGCGGCTTGTCTCTGCTCACCGACCACCCCCAGCCGCGCTGCGGAACGGGACACCGCGGCCGTCAATGGGCAGTTCACCACATCCGTATCTCGGGATTCAGCAGAACAGGCCGATTACAACGGCAAATCCATGAAATCTCACGTTCCGCCTGGAACGTGCCGATTGCAATGTGATGTCTGCACATTGCGCCAGCAGTTTGCTGGCTTTTGCCAGGCCTAGGGCGCAGCGCCGCCGGCCGGCCTGGCGGTGGCGGCGTACCGCCTGGCGAGGTCACGGTAGACCTCAGGGTTGGTCTGCACCCACTGTCGCGCCATGCCCTGCAGCGGGCCGGTCACCCGGGCCGGGACGCCGACCGCGAGCACGCCCTCCGGGATCTTCATGCCCGGCGGCACCGTGGCGCCGGCCGCCACCAGCGACCTGCTGCCGATCACCGCGCCGTCGAGCACGGTGGCGCCGTTGCCGATCAGCGCCTCGGCCTGGATCACCGCGCCGTGCACCACGCACAGATGCCCGATCGTGGCGCCTTCGCCGACCTCGGTGACCGGGTCCATGCCGCCGTGCAGCACCGACCCGTCCTGCACGTTGGCGCCGCGGCGGACGACGATCGGGCCGAAGTCGGCGCGCAGCACCGCGCCGTACCAGATCGACGCCTCGTCCTCGACCGTGACGTCGCCGACCAGCGTGGCCGTCGGGGCTATCCAGGCGGTCGGGCTGACCGATGGCTCGTGACCTTCGAAGGCGAACAGCGGCATCCGGACATAATGGCACCGGCAGCTCATAGCTCCTGGCTGGTCGGCCAGGTCGGTTAGCATGCAGCAGTCAGCAGCGCCGGTGTAGCTCAGTTGGCAGAGCGGCCGTCTTGTAAACGGCAGGTCAGCGGTTCGATCCCGCTCACCGGCTCGGCACCTGGCAGCGCAGCGACTGGCTGGGCCGGTCGCCGCCAGAGGCGCATGCCTCCGCCGCCACGTCCTCCGGACCGACGCCCGACCTCACGTGGGGAAGATTACTGCTGCTCCAGCAGCAGTAATCTTCCCCACGTGGAGTCCGCCGAGCCAGCTGAGCCGTGGGCGGACGACCGGAGGCGCCGCGACCTGCGCGCCGGGTTCGACCGTGCGGCCGAGGACTTCCAGCGGACCAGGCCGGTCTGCCCGCCGCAGCTGTTCGACGACCTGATCGACCTGGCCGGACTGCGGGCGGGCGACCGGGTGATCGAGATCGGCTGCGGCACCGGCCAGGCGACAGTGCCGCTGGCCGAGCGCGGCCTCGCGGTGACCGCGATCGAACTCGGCGCCGAGCTTGCCGCCATCGCCCGCCGCCGGCTGGCCGGCTATCCGGCTGCCGAGGTGGTGACCTGCTCGTTCGAGGACTGGCAGCCGACCGGCGGACCCGCGGACGCGGTGCTCGCGGTGAGCGCCCTGCACTGGATCGATCCGGAGCTCCGCTATGCCAAGCCCGCTGAACTGCTGCGGGCTGGCGGTGCACTCGCCGTGGCCGGCTGCCACTGGGCGCGGCCCGCGGACGCCGGGCCGTTCTGGACCGACGTGCAGCAGGACTACCAGGCGGTGGGCTACGAAGGTGCACCGCCGCCACCGCCGGAGCAGATAGCCGAACGGCACCTGCCCGCCGAGGCGGAGCGCTTCTTCGTGGAGACCGGGAGCCGCCGGTACCCGTTCCGGCTCGGCTACACCGCCGCCGACTACCTGGCGATCCTGGCCACCCAGAGCGGTACCCGCGCGCTCGGCGCGGCGCGCAGCGCCGAGTTCCTCGGCCGGGTGCGGCGCCGGCTGGAGTCGCTCGGCTGGCCCGAGCTGACCGCCACCTTTGTCGCGCTGCTCACCGTCGCCCGGCGCCGGTAACCGCTCCGGGTTGCGGCGAGGTCCTGGCCCGCCGGCTGCGTTGTGGCTGGCGATTACATAGCGCAGTCGTGACAGGCATCCGTATTGTTAAGCTTTCCCGACCTGACACGGACACCGAGGCGGTTTCTGGTGCTCAGAATCCCTTGCAGGCGGTAGCGGGCGATGCATGACCAAACGGCGCTGCCGGAAGGCGCATCGGCAACGGTCAGCGTCAGCTGGCCGATCCGCTGCGGCGCCGTGCCACCGCTCGCGGACAAGTTCTATGTCCGGCTGGAGACGGTGCCGGACATCGGCGCCGCGCTTGAGCGGAGCCCGAACGCCGCGCTGACGCCGAGGCAGCACACCGAAGCCCCGTTACCGAATTGGCGGGCGGCCTGCGGGAAGACGCAGCAAGCCGTCTATTTCGCCGAATCGCAATGGCGGTCAGGCCTGGTAGACCTGCTGATCTGGCTGGACGCATCGAGCAGGGACTCGCTGCTTGCCGGGTACCTGGAAGCCGCGCGGCTGACCTCGGGCGCCGAGCCGGTCGGGGATGCCGAGGCGGTCGCGGCGAGCTTCCTGGCCTGGCTCGGCCAGCTCGAACGGCCGTGGCTGGTCGTGCTCGACGACCTGTCGGGCCATGAGGTGATCGATGGCCTGTGGCCGGACGGCCCGACAGGCCGCGTGCTGATCACCGCTGCCGACCAGCGCGCGATCGGCGGGCACCGCCGCTCGATGGTCTGCCAGATCGGCCCGTTCAGCCGGCAGGAGGCGATGAGCTACCTGGTCGGGCGGCTGTCCGGCGACCCTGACCAGCGACGCGGCGCCATCGACTTGATCGACGATCTTGAATGGGAGCCGCTGGCGCTGGCGCAGGCCAGCTCGGTCATCACCAATTCCTGGCTGACCTGCTTCGATTACCGCGGGCATTTCGTGCGCAGGCACGAGCAGCTGGCCGGCAACGCCAGGGTCAGGTTCCCGCCGGCCGGCGTGACCTGGACCCTGGGCGTGGACCTCGCCGACCAGTTGCTGCCAGGCGGCGGTGCGCAGGCCTGCCTGATCCTGGCCGCGCTGCTCGACGGCAACGGGACACCGGCCGACGTGTTCACCACGCCAGCCGGCTGCGGCCACATCACCGGTGACGGCAGCGGCAGCAGCGTCGCGGCCACCGCGGTGCGCAACGCGCTGGTCTGCCTGGAGCGGGCCGGCTTGCTGCAACTCGACCGCGGCAGTGATCCGCCGGTGGTGCTGATGAACCGGGCAGTGCAGGACGCGGTCAGGGCGGCCACCCCGGCGGCCAGCACGGACGCGGTCTGGCCGGCCGCTGCCGACGCGTTGCTGCAGGCCTGGCCGCCGGACCAGGAGCGGTCACTGCTGGCGCAGCGGCTGCGATCGAGCGCGGCGAGCCTGGCCAGGGCGGCCGGCCCGCGGCCCTGGTCGGCCGGCTGTCACCCGCTGCTGATCCGGCTCGGTGACAGCCTCGACGGCGCGCAGATGACGAGCCTCGCGGTCAGGTACTGGCGGGACCTGCTCGCGCACAGCGACCAGGTACTCGGGCCGAGCCACGGTGATTCCGTCGCGATCGTGGAGCGGCTGGCTGCTGCCTGCCTTGCGGCGGGCCGGGCAGACGAGGCAATCGGCTGGCAGCAGCGGATCGTGACCGACGCCGCGCACGCGTTCGGCGCTGATCACCCGCGCACGTTCGCCGCGAAGATCAGTTTCGCCAGGACGCTGGTCGCGGCCGGCCAGTCCGCCGACGCCATCACCGTGCTGTCCAACGCGATCGCGGAGAGCGAGCGTGCGCACGGCGCCGGCCACCAGGACGCGATCGCCGCCCGTGAGGAACTGGCCGCCGCCTACCTGGCGGCAGGCGAGCCCGCGCGCGCGATCGAGCTGTACCGGCGGGTGCTCCAGGAACGCGAGCGTGGCCTGGGACCGCGGCACCCGGACACGATCAACACCAGGGAGAAGCTGGCCGCCGCGTCCCTCGCCGACGATCAGATCAAGGAAGCCCTGTCGAACTACAAGCGAGCGCTTGCCGACCGGGAGCGGACGCAGGGCAGGGACCACCGCGACACCCTCAAGGTGCGGAACGCGCTCGCGGCGGCGTACAGCACGGCCGGGCGGATGGCGCAGTCGCTGCAGCAGTTCGAGCTGGCCCGTGACGACTGCCTGCGGGTGCTCGGCGCCGACGACCCGGAGACCGTCGCCGCGGCGGCGAGTCTGGCCAAGGTCTACTACGCGGTCGGCCGGCTGACCGATGCGGCCACGCTGCTGCGCGACACCGCCGAGCGGTGCGCCAGGGTGCTGCCGCCTGGTGATCCGCTGACCCAGAGCGTGCACGAGACCCTTGCGGCCATCGTCGGCCAGCCGGAGTAGCCGGGTGCAGCTGGCTGACGGGCTCGGCGACCGGGTGATGCGGCGCTGGCAGGCGCTCGACCCGCTGTTGCCTGCGGTGCCGCCGGCCTTGCCGGACTGTGGCGCCGGGCTGGTGCTTGCCGGGCCGGCCGGCCAGGTTGTCGCGGCCGGCGGGTGCGCGCACCTGCAGTGCGAGCCCGACTCGCTTGACAAGACCTGGGGCAGGGCGCGCCGGTTCGAGCTCACCCCGCGGGTCGCAGGCCCCGATGCCGGCGCGTCGCTCGACCGTCTGCTGACCGGCTGGCGTGACCACCTGTCGCGGCTGCCGGAGAGCGCAGACGACGACACCGCGGCCGTGGTGACCTGGCCAAGCCGCGACATCTCCGGAGTGTCGACGCTGCTGCGGCGCGGGTTCGCGCCGACGGCGGTCATCGCCGCGCGGCCGACCGGCAGCCATCCCGCCGTGCCCGGGCGCCTAGACCAGGGGCTGCGGATCCGGCGGGCCGGCCCGGCGGACCTCGATGCGGTGGTCAGGCTCGGCCTCGAGGTGATCCGCTTCGACGCGCAGGTCTGCAGCGTGACGGAGCGGCCGGGAACGGCGGCGGCGCTGCGCCGGGAGATCGGGGCCATGCTCGCCGGGCCGGAGGCCTGGACCTGGCTGGCGGAGCGCGACGGCGCCGCGATCGGCATGGTGACGGCCGAACCGCCGGATCAGGCGGCCTGGATCGGTCCGCTCGTCGGCCCTGCCCCGGCCGCGTACCTGCTGCTGATGGGCGTGCAGGCGGGGGAGCGCGGCAGCGGCGTCGGCGCGGCGCTGGCGGCACGGCTGCACGAGCAGAGCGCGGCCGCCGGCGTCGCCGTGATGCTGCTGCACTACGCCCAGGTCAAACCGCTGTCGGCACCGTTCTGGAGCCAGCAGGGCTACCGGCCGCTCTGGACGGTCTGGGAGGCCAGCCCGGCCAGCGCGATCCGCCCGGCCACTTCCAGCTAGCTGCGGCTAGCTGCGGGCGTGCCCGCCGCGGGTCTCCGGCTCGCTTTCCCTCGGCAGCTTGAAGAACGGCGACTTCAGGCCGAACCGCGCGACCAGCAGCAGGATGATGCCGACGCCGACCACGCCGACCAGCGACCAGACCTGGCCGGCTGGCGCGGAGGTCTGCAGGTACTGCTCCACCATCCAGACCAGGAAGCCGGCCGCGGCCAGCGGCAGGATGCCGAGGGTTATCGCGTCCCAGACGCTGCTGAAGATCCGGCGCCGGTAGTAGACCATGGTGGCCAGCGCGGTGAGGATGTAGAACACCGCGAACAGCAGCCCGGTGATGTACACGACGTCGTCAAATGCGCCCTCCACCGACGTGGTGAGCAGGTAGACCCAGGTCAGCGCGATGATCAGGACACCGACGATGATGCTCGCGGCGACCGGCGTGGCGAACCTGCGGTTCACGTTGCCAAGGAACGACGGCAGCGCGCGGTAGCTCGCCATGCCGTAGATCATCCGGGCGGTCAGCACGATGCCGGTGCCGGTGGTGGCGATGACCGACAGCGCGAGCGCGAGCGCCATCACCTTGCCCCAGCCGCTGCCGCCGAGCGCCTCGGCCACGGCGGTCAGCGGGATTCCCGCGTTCCCGGCGGCGGCGAGCTTGCCCTTGGAGATCACGCCCTGCAGGCCGATCTGGGACAGCAGGTAGATGATCCCGAGCAGCAGCACCGCCATCACGGCAGCCCGGCCCGGGTTGGTGCGCCGGTGCCTGACTTCCTCGTTGACGTAAACGGTGCCGTCCCAGCCGGTAAAGATGAACACCGCGGCCAGGAATCCGGCGACGATGCTGCCCTTCCCGCCGATCCCGGTCAGGCTGAACCAGCCTTTCGTGATCGGCACCGTGCCGTGGTGATGGCCAAGCACGAAGATGAGCCCGGCTATCGCGAAGCCGATGAGGATGGTGTACTCGATCGCCGCCATGCTGACCTGCGACCGGGCAGTGATCTTGATGCCGACCACGGCGATCACCAGCATGACCAGCGTGACACCGGTGGCGATGCCGATGTTGCCCCATTTGCTGCCGGCGCTGGTGGAGGAGAACACGGCGATCACCGAAGGGCCGAGGACCTCCACGCCGCTGACGGTCGCGATGATGTAGGCGGCGATCATCAGCCAGCCGGTCATGAAACCGAGGTCAGGGTTGATCGCCCGGCCGACCCACTCGAAGGATGCGCCGCAGTTGGCGTTCCACAGGTTGAGCCGCCGGTAGGCGTTCGCGATGATCAGCATCGGGATCGCGGTCACGATGATGATCGGCCCGCTGCCGTACGCGGCGGCCGCCGCCAGCGCGGCGAGCGTCAGGCCGACCGAGGCGGCGGGCGCCGAGGAAGCCATGCCGATGACGGTGTCCTGTGCGACGCCGATCGCATTCGGCTCGAGTCGGGTGGCGGGGCTCGGCGCTGTGCCGACCACGGCCGCGGAATGCTCTGCCATCCTGGTCCTCCCTTGCACCGCGGCCCATGACAGCCCGCGATTCGTTCCCGCCATGCCGACCGGCCAGCGTGAGCGCCGAGGCAATCACACTCCGCCGTTGTGAAAGGCCACACAACGACCGTTCTTGGTGATCATAGCCATCCTTTCTGGTCACTAGACGGACATCAAGCGTGAAATTTTCAGTTCCGGTGTCCCTGACGACGCGAGCCGGCGTCACTTTGGGTGATCTGCGGAGCACTCGCTGACCGCCGCGCAGTGCGGCGGCTCAGCCGCCGACCGACGCCAGTGCCCGCCGGACCAGCGGATGGTCTGGCTCGAGCCGGTACCGGTCCAGGTACAGCGCCAGCACCAGGCCGCGGACGGCAGCTTCAGCCAGCCGCCCGCCGGCGGCCGGGTCCCAGGCCATCAGCAGCATCGGCTCCGGGTCGGCGATCCCGCTGATGTCCGGCATCACGTAGTCGGTGACCGGCAGCAGGAAGCAGCCGCAGCGCTGCCAGAACTCGATCCGCCCTGCGCACACCTGCCGCTCTCCGGCGTCCGGCGCGTGCTCGGGGTGCTCGCACTCGAACGCGATGCGGCCGGGCCAGCCGAGCTCGCGCACCGCGGGCAGCAGCAACCGCCAGAACCGCAGCCCGAGCCCCTGCCTGCGGACCGATCGGGCCACGCAGAAGTAGCGCAGGAACACCCAGCCGTGCCGGTCAAGCAGCTTCACCGCGGCGAATCCGGCCGGCCGGCCGTCCAGCAGGCCGACCAGCAGGTCGTCGGCCGGCCCGGCCGCCGCCAGCTCGGCGAACGGCACCTGCAGGTGCGGCGGGAACGCCTGGTCGTAGATCTCGGCCACCACGGCGGCGTCGGCGGCGGTCAGCGAGCTCAGCCGCCGCACCGACAACACGGGCGTCATGCCGGCGCCGCCGCCAGGCCGAACATGTGCAGGCACGGCTGCAGCCCGCCGATCGTCACCGGCACGGTATGCATGCTCTGCCAGGTGCCGCGGTCAAGCCGCAGCCGCCGGCTGACCACCGGCTGGCCGCGGATGACCAGCCGCTCGATCCCGTCGTCGGCGTAGCCGAGCTTGCGCGACACCGCGAGCGAGGCGACGTTGTCGTCGAACGCCTCCGACCTGGCCTGCAGCGCGCCAAGCCCGGCGAACGCCAGGTGCAGCACCGCGGCCCGCATCTCCGTGCCGATGCCCTTGCCCTGATGCGCCAGGCCGAGCCAGGAGCCGGTCCGCACCTCGCGCAGCACCGCGAAGTCGGTCGCCGCCAGCCCCTGCACGCCGACCACGGTGCCCGCGCAGATCACGGCAAGCTCCAGGGTCCAGGCCTCCGGCGTCCAGGCAGCCCACTGCCGCCACTGGAACTGCATGGCGCCGCGGGCCCGCTGGTCGCGCGGCCGGTCGGTCCACTCCGCCGAGAACGGCTGCACGGCAGGGTCGTGCACCTCCCCGGCCGCCAGCTCGGCGAGCGCGAACAGGTCGGTCTCGGTCGGCAGCCGCAGCTCAAGCCGCGGGGTTCGCAGCCGCAGCCCGGGCAGCGGCCACCAGGCAGGATCCATGTCCCCATCCTGCCGGCGCGCAAAATCAACGGCACATTATTTTGGGGAACGAGAAGCCCTGCCCGGCTGCCGCCCGGCGGCTACTGTCCCTCCCTGCCGAAGGTGCGCTGCCAGCTGCGCTCCCTGATCAACGCGCCGTCCTTGCGCAGCTCGCGCCGGTACCGGTAGCGCAGGCAGGTCTCGTCGGAGTCAAGCTCGAGCACCGAGCTGAACACCAGCAGCCGGTCCTCCAGGTGTACCTGCGTGCTGGCCTCGCCGCGGGCCGAGGCGTGCGCCGGGTCCGCGTCGGTCACCTCGTAGCGCAGGTACTCCTCGTCCGCCACCTTGCCCCAGCTGAACTGCGAGCCCGAGCTGCCGCGCCACCAGATCGACGTCCTGCCGGTCTCGTCCCGCAGCAGGTTCCAGCGCACCGGCACCATGTCGCCCCAGCCGCGCACGTCAGCTGGCTGGTAGGCAGGGCCTGGCTTGCCGAACTCCGGGACCGGTCGTCCCGGCTCCGCCGGGACGACCGGCAGCACCAGCCTGGTGCCACCCTGGCCGAGCCGCACGGTCGCAGTGGCCGGATGCGGCGTGGGCCAGATCATCGGCCACATCGCGTTGCTCACCGACAGCCTGATCTTGTGCCCGCTGCCGAACACCCAGGACGTCACGTGCAGGTCGAGCATCATCCCGCCTGGGCTGGCCGGCGCGCTGTCCCGCAGCGGGTCGGCGGCGGCCGCCCGGCCGCCGCCGGTGACCAGCGTGACCGTGCCGTCCGGCGCGACGTCGCACAGCCTGGCGAACCAGTGCAGCGGTTCGACGTCGCTGCTCCCGTGGATCTCCACCTGCGGGAAGCCGAGTACCTCGGTTTCCGCGTCGAGCGGCGCTGAGTCGAAGACCAGGCTGAACGCGTCCGCACCGCGCTGGTCCACGGTCAGCTCGCCCCACCAGTGCCCGGCTTCGGCCCCGGCGGACGCGACGTAGCCGAGCCGGACGGCGGCGTCAGCGCCGGGCTGCTCCGCCAGCTTGCCGTCCGCCGTGCCGAACAGCGTCTGCTGCCTGGTGCGCGCTGGCGGCAGCGCATCCTCGGTACGCCACTGGCCGGGGATCTCGGTGAGCCCGGTGTCCGGCGGGTGCCAGTGCCGCACGAACACGGTGACCGGCGGCTCGGCCATGATGCCGGTATCGGCGCCCTTCAGCCAGTGATCCCACCAGCGGACCGCGTCCGCGCGCCACTCGATGGCCGGGCCTGGCACCGCGTCGTGCGGGAAGCTGTGCGTCCACGGGCCGAGCAGGACCTTGACCGGGCCAGGGCAGGCCGCGAGCATCCGCGGCACCGAGTCGCGGTAGCCATCGTACCAGCCGCCGATCAGGAAGGCCGGCACGGTGAGCCTGCCGTAGCCGGGCCGCAGCGACGCCCGCCGCCAGTACGGGCCGTCCTGCTGCTGGCCAAGCCAGCTGAGCAGCCACGGCTCGCTGTCGAACCGGCCGGCCAGCGTCTGCTCGTCCAGCGGGAAATCTGGCGCCGGCGGCAGCGCGTTGAGCTGGTCGATCATGACGGCGTACTCGTCGAGATGCAGCAGCCCGTCGATGTAGTGCACGTCGTCGTGGAACAGGTCGTCGGAGGCGTCCACCGCGATGATCGCCTTGAGCGCCGGCGGGTTGCGCAGCGCGACCTGGATGGCGTTGAACCCGCCCCAGGAGATGCCCCACATGCCGACCGCCCCGCTGCACCAGGGCTGGCGCGCCAGCCAGCCGATCACCGACTCGGCGTCGAGCTGCTCCTGCTCGGTGTACTCGCCGGCCGGCAGCGCGCCGCCGCTGCGGCCGGTGCCGCGGATGTCGACCCTGGCGCCGGCGTAGCCGCGGGCGGCCAGGTAGGCGTACAGCGCCTGGTCCCTGGCCAGCATCGCGTCGTCCTTGCGGTACGGCAGGTACTCCAGCAGCGCGGGCACCGGCTCGGCACCACCACTCTCCGGCAGGTACAGCGTGACCGCGAGCCGCACGCCGTCCGGCATCGGGATGCTGTCCTGCCTGATCACCATGCCGCTCATCGAGCGGTCCCGATCGCCCAATTCCCGATAGCACTGCGGAGTAGCTCAACGAACTGGCCGAGCCGCAGCTCGCGGAGTTGCTGGTCGGCACCGCCGAACAGGCCGGGGTCGAGTTCCTCGGTCACGATCGCGTCCTGGCAGCGGTCCATCAGCCAGTCCACCATCGACACGATCACCGCGGCGTCGATGTCGGTGCGTAGCTCGCCGCGCTCGATGCCGAACCGCACGAACGCCTGCGTACCGTACGGGTCGTCGCGCCAGAGGAACTGCGTGATCGCGCGGCGCAACTGCAGGTCGGAGCAGTAGTTGCCGAGCAGCGTGACCCGGTAGGGCACCCAGTCCTGGCCGATCAGGTGCTGGGTCTGCGCCAGCCAGTGGCTGATCACCGCAAAGAAGCCGCGCTCGGTGACCTCGGCGGGCGCGTCCAGGTATTTGCTGAACGTCGAGGTTGCCTGCTGGTACGCGGCCAGGAACAGCCCGGCCTTGCTGCCGAAGTAGCCGAACACAGCGCCCTTGGACACCCCGGCCGCGGCGGCGATCGACTCCGCGGTGCAGCCCTCGTAGCCGCTCGCGGCGAACTGCTCCATGGCGACCGCCACTATGCGCTCCCGCTTGGCAAGCTGCCTGGCGACCGCGCGCACTGGCTGACCAACGGTCATGTAGTGCTCCAACACGTGACTTGACGTTGATCAGGCAGGCTATCGATACTGGAAGGAGTTCTCAAGCTCATAATGACCAATGGTCAATTAGGAAGTGAGCAGTGGCCAGCCAGTGGGACGCGATCGTGGTGGGCGGCGGCCACAACGGCCTGACCGCTGCCGCCCTGCTGGCCAGGGCCGGGCTGCGCACGCTGGTGCTGGAGCGCCGGGAGCTGGCCGGCGGCTGCTGTGTCACCGAGGAGATCGCGCCAGGCTGCCGTGCCTCCACCACGTCGTACATCGCCAGCATGCTGCGGCCCGAGGTGATCCGCGAGCTCGGCCTGGCCAGGCACGGGCTGCGGATGGTGCCATGCGAGCCCGCGCTGCAGGTGGCGCTCGACGGCGGCACCGTGCTTGCCGACTGGGGCGACCCCGGCCGGACCGCCGCCGAGATCGCCAGGTACTCAGCCGCGGACGCGCGCGCGTTCGTGACCGTGACCGCCGAGCTGCACAGGCTCGCGGCCCGGCTGCAGCCGCTGCTGACCGAACTGCCGCCAGACACTTCCGGCGGCAGGCTGCGCGACCTGGCCGAGCTGGTGCGGCTGGGCAGGCGGCTGCGCGGGATCAGGGCACGCGACCTGGCCGGGCTGACCGAGCTGCTGACCGGCAGCCTCGGCGAGTTCATCGAGGCCAGGTTCGAGTCCAGGCAGGCCAGGGCGCTGCTGCTGGCCAACAACCTGTACGGCAAGCACGGCGGGCCGTACCAGCCAGGCACGCTGATCGGCCTGGCGTTCCACATGCTGACCGGCGGCGAGGAGTCGGTGCAGGGGTTCTTCGGCCACGTGATCGGCGGCATGGGCGCGATCAGCGAGGCGATCGCGGCGGCCGGCCGCAGCCACGGCATGCAGCTCAGGACCGGCGCCGAGGTCGGCCAGATCCTGGTGCGGCGCGGCCAGGCGACCGGCGTCGCGCTGGCTGACGGCACCGAGCTGACCGCCAGGGTCGTGCTGTCCGGCGCCGACCCGAAGCGGACGTTCCTCGGCCTGCTGGACAAGGCCGAGCTGCCCGGTGACTTCGCCGCCGCGGTGGCCGGGATCAAGATGGACGGCCCGTGCGCCAAGGTCAACCTGGTGCTCGACGCGGAGCCGCAGGTGCTCGGCATGCCCGCCGACGCTGGGCCTGGCCAGCGCGCGCTGTTCACCCTGCCGCCGGAGATCGGCGTCGCCGACGCCTGCTATGACCTGGCCAAGCGCGGCGAGCTGGCGGCCGCCGACCAGCTGTTCGTGGACTGCGTGGTCGCCTCGAACGTGGACGGCTCGCTGGCGCCAGCAGGCCGGCACATCATGACCTGCTTCGTGCAGTACGTGCCGTACCGGCTCGCTTCCGGAAGCTGGGACCAGCGCAGGGAGGAGCTGGGCGACCTGGTGCTCAGCCGGATCGCGGCGTTCGCGCCGAACGTGCCGCGGTCGGTGCTCGCCCGCCAGGTGCTGACCCCGCTTGACCTGGAGCGCGGCTACGGGCTGACCGAGGGCAACATCTTCCACGGCGACATCCGGCCGGACCAGCTGTTCCACATGCGGCCGGTGCCCGGCTGGGCCAGGTACGCGACCCCGGTGCGCGGCCTGTACCTGTGCGGGGCAGGCGCGCATCCGGGCGGCGGCGTGACCGGCGCGCCCGGCTACAACGCCGCCGGGCGGGTGCTCGCCGACCTGAAGCGCGGCCGGAGGAGCAGAGATGCAGCCAGCTGACCGGGTGCCGCTGCAGCGCAGCCTGCCGCGGGCCAGTTACACCGGCGAGGCCGAGTTCGGCAGGGAGCGCGAGGCGGTGCTGCTGCGCGGCTGGTTCTGCATCGGGCGGGCCGAGGGACTGCAGGCTGCGGGTGACTACCTGACGGCGGACGTCGCCGGGGAGAGCGTGCTGGTGGTGCGGCAGGCCGGCGGCGGGCTGGCCGGGTTCTACAACCTGTGCAGGCACCGTGGCTCCCGGCTGGTGCCGCCCGCGGGCCCCGCTGCCGAGGCCGGCCGGACCGGCTGCTTCGCGGCCAGCATCCGGTGCCCCTACCACGCCTGGACCTACGGCCTTGACGGCGGCCTGCGCGCCGCGCCGTTCCTGCCTGACCTGCGCAAGTACCGCAGGCAGCTGTCGCTGCACCCGGTCGAGGTGGCGGACTGGGCCGGGTTCGTGTTCGTCAGGCTCGAGCCCGCGGCTGGCTCGCTTGCCGACGCGCTCGGCGAGATCCCGGCCAGGATCGCGGCGTACCCGCTTGCCGAGCTGCGAACCGGGCACCGGATTGTCTACCAGGTCGCGGCGAACTGGAAGGTGATCCTGGAGAACTACAACGAGTGCTACCACTGCGGCCCGGTGCACCCGGAACTGTGCGACCTGGTGCCGGCGTTCCGCCGCGGCGGCGGCGACCTCGACTGGGACGCGGGCATCCAGCACCGGCCAGGCGCCTACACCTTCACGCTGACCGGGACCACCAGCCGCCGGCCGTTCCCCGGCTTGTCACCGGCAGAGCGGGAACGGCACAAGGGCGAGCTGGTGCTGCCGAACCTGATGATCAGCCTGGCGGCCGATCACGTGGCGGCGTTCACGGTGTGGCCGCAGTCGGCAGCGCAGACCACCGTGGTGTGCGACTTCCTGTTCCATCCCGCGGAGCTGGCCCTGGCCGGCTTCGACCCCTCCGACGCTGTGCAGTTCTGGGACCTGGTGAACACCCAGGACTGGGCGATCTGCGAGCTGGTGCAGGACGGGATGCGGTCGCGCAGGTTCACCGCCGGGTACCTGGCGCCGATGGAACAGCCGAGTTCGGACATCGGCGCCCATGTCGCCGCACTGCTTCCGCCAACTAGTCTGTGACCCAGTTCCTGACGAGTCGCTGGAGGGGCGCGTGCAGTATCGGCTATCGAGGGTCGTCGCCGGGCCCGCGCTCAAGCTGGTCGGCAGGCCGCACATCACCGGCGCCGAGCACATCCCGGCGGCCGGCCCGGCCATCCTGGCGTCCAATCACCTGTCGGTCGTGGACTCGATCTACCTGCCGTACATGGTGGCCAGGCCGGTGACGTTCGCGGCCAAATCCGAGTACTTCACCGGGACCAGCATGAAGGACCGGCTGATCGGCGCGTACCTGCGGTCCACCAAGCAGTTGTCGACCGACCGGGCCGGCGCCAGGGCGGCGCAGGACATGCTCGAAGCGGCGCTGGCCAAGCTGCAGGCCGGCGAGCTGTTCGGCATCTACCCCGAGGGCACCAGGTCGCCGGACGGACGGCTGTACCGCGGCCGGACCGGAGTGGGCTGGCTGGCGCTGCACTCAGGCGCGCCGGTCATCCCGGTCGCGATGGTGGGCACCGATCACATCATGCCGCCGGGCCAGCGGGTGCCGCGCCCAGGCAAGATCACCATCATCGTGGGCGAGCCGCTGACCTTCGAGGAGTTCCGGGACCAGCCGGCCGGCGCGCGGCAGCGCAGGGCGGTCACCGATGAGGTCGTCCAGGCCATCCAGAAGCTGTCCGGCCAGGAGTACGTGCCGGTCTACGCCTCGGCGCACAAGGAGCAGCTCGCCGCGGCCAAGGCGGCCGCCTCCTAGCACTACCTGGCCGGTAAGTCGCCGCGTACCGCGGGGAACGAGTCGGTCGGGGCGCTCGGGTTCCACACGAAGATCGGCCTGTTGCCGCTGTCCTGGTCGGCTCTCGCGGCCTGGTCGCCCGGCCAGCCGGTGTCGCCCTCGCCGCCGGGGCCGGCCGCGGCGCCCGGCCCGGCCCCGGCC
>JASHQL010000434.1 GCA_030039155.1 Streptosporangiaceae bacterium
CTGGCCGGCTCGCTCAGCGACCGCTGGGGCCGACGGCGGGTGTTCTTGGCCGGGCTGGGCTGGTTCACCGCGGCGTCGGTCCTCTGCGCGGCAGCGCCAGGCATCGGCTGGCTCATCGCCGCCCGGGCCGTGCAGGGCGTCGGCGGCGCGCTGATGACGCCGGCCAGCCTGGCGATCATCGAGGCGGCATTCCAGCCCGCCGACCGCACGCATGCGATCGGGACATGGGCCGGATTCAGCGGAGTGTCCGCCGCTGTCGCACCCTTTATCGGCGGGTGGCTGCTGGAAACCGGCAGCTGGCGGGCGATCTTCCTGATCAACGTCCCAGTCGCCGCCGTGACCGCCTGGATAACCCGGCGCCACGTCCCCGAATCCAGGGACACCTCGTCGACCGGGAGCGCCGACTGGCCCGGCGCGCTGGCCGGCGCCACCGCGCTGGCCACGATCACCTACGCGATCATCGTCCTGCCTCGCGCGGGCGCCCTGTCGCTGCCCTTCGCCGCGGCCGCGGCACTCGCCGTGCTGTCCTCGGTCACCTTCGTCGTCACCGAACGGCGCAGCAGCCATCCCATGCTCCCGCCGAAGATCTTCGCCCCGGCGCGGTTCCGCGCCGCGAACGCCGTCACCTTCGTGGTCAACGGCGCCCTCGGCGGCTTCGCGTTCGTCTTCATCCCTGCCCTCGAGATCATCGCCGGATATAGCCCGGTGGTGGCGGGCTCGGCGCTGGTGCCGGTCACCGTCGTGACCTTGCTGCTGTCGGGAGCCAGCGGCCAGCTGGCTCAGCGGATCGGCCCCAGGCCGCAACTGGTAGCGGGCTGCCTGTTGTGCGCGGTTGCCTCCGCGCTCGCCGTGCGGGTCGGCCCCCATGCCGACTACTGGACGGTGGTATTGCCGGTGGCCTTGCTGTTCGGCCTCGGCCTGGCGTCCCTGGTGCCACCGCTGACCGCCAGCGCGATGAACTCAGCCCCGGACTCTCTCGCCGGTCTGGCCTCCGGGGTCAACAACACCGTGGCGCGGGTAGCGGGCCTGCTGTGGATCGCTGCGCTACCACCTGTGACCGGTCTCATTGGTGCGGCCTACACCGACCCGGTGCAGTTCCAGTCGAGCTTCGCCCGGATCAGCTGGATCTGCGCGGCCGCATTCGCCTGCGCCGCGGTGCTGGCCGCAGCCCTCATCTCCGGACCTCGCCGCCACACCCCGGCAGCACGCTCGGCACTCGTTCAAACTCCGGTGCCCCACCTCACCTGCCCAATCTCCGTCCACCCGCCCAGAGAGCGGCGACGTTGACTCGCCCAGGTGGCGCGAAGCTGCCGCTGAACCCGCACCGGGGCCTGGCCTGACCACGCAGAAATCGGGCCGTCAACCAACCTCCCTGCCCCCGCGTCTATCCCCCAGCGCGGTAAAGGAGCCCCCACAATGACGTATCCGGGCAGCAATCAGCCGTACCAGCCACAGCCGTATCAGCCACAGCGGTATCAGCCCCCGCAGCCGCCGAAGCAGAATCACCGGACCCGCAACATCCTGCTCGGGGTCGCTGGCGGCCTTGCCGCCCTCATCATCGTCGGCATCATCGGCGCAGCCATCGGCAGCGCAGGCAAGCTCACGGCCAGCGGCTCGACTCCACCGGCAGCCAGCTCGCCGGCGGCCAGCTCGCCAACACCAAACCAGCAGTTGATCACCAAGCTGAAGGACACCACTGGCTCGGACGGTAACTCGCTCTACTCCGACCTCCAGCGGGTCGGGGACAACCCACTCGCCATGGCCAGCCAGATCTGCGGCGGATCGACCAGCGTCAGCCTCCCGAGCACCTGGTCAACCTCAGACAAGAAGGCGTTCCTCAATGCGGTCACGTCCACCCAGTGCCCCGGAGTCACGATCACTCTTACTGGCCCGCAGTACACCACCGCCCAGCAGCAGGCCATCGACTCTGCGGAGAGCTACCTGAGCGACGGGTCCGGGTTCAGCAGGTACGGCCTGATCCAGCAGCTTGACTCGCACTACGGAGCGGGATTCTCAAGGCGGCTCGCGGTGTTCGCCGTCGACCACGTCAAGGTCAACTGGTTCCACCAGGCCGTGATTTCGGCCAGAGGTTACCTGCGGTCCGAGCCGGGCTGGTCCTATAGCGGTCTCGTGCAGCAGCTCCACTCCACGTACGGAGCGGGCTTCACCCTGGCCCAGGCTGAGTACGCCGCCAGAAAGGTCGGCCTGTAACGGAAGCACGGCCCAGGACCCGGCCTTACCCGCCTGGGAGTGGCCGAGAATCACAGGCTCGCGACGCATTCCAGCTCCTGAAGAGTGACCCATGTAGCTCTCCGGCCTGGAGGCGGGCGGGAAAGCACTCCTGCAGATGGGCGCTCAAGCTGCTGCGGTGGTCGCTGCGCTGTGCCTTGCGGATCGCCCCGTTCCAGTCGGCTGCGAAGGCAGTCCCAGGAAGCGCCTACAGCGCCGACCGCCGGTCAAGTGGATAGCGGGGAGTTGTCACGAGCAGATCCTCAGGCAGGTCCACGGATACCGGATGCCGGCTGCGCAGAACGTCTATGTCTGGGAGATCATTGACGCCATTCACCCTGGGCCGTATCACGTGCCCAGCCACGTCGTCACCTACACCCAGGACGGTGCTGCACTCAGCACCTCTGCAACGGCAGCGGAAAAGCAGACCACTCCGGTTCCGGGGCTGCAGCTTGAGCTAGCTGCCGCTCGGCGAGTCATTGCCCGGCTGCTGCAGGTTGTCGTTGGCCTGCCCTTGGCCCCACGACTGCGCCGGATAACCCTCGCTGCCGGACTGGGCTTCCCTGGCACTGCGCCTCGCTTCGTACTCCTCTTCCCCCCTGGCGATGTTGCGCTGGCGGTTTCTCTGCACGGCTAAGGTGAAGCCGATGATGGCGACGATCAAGAAGATGAATTCAACCCCAATTGACACGTTGCTACCCTCCCCTTGGCAAACGCCGTTGACAGTCAGCATGCCGCTTCGCGGAGACATGCAACAAGCCCGGCGCCGCGACGCACCGGGCCGCTGCCTGAACTCGGGCTAGCGAGAAGCCCAGGCCGCTCCTGCGGGTCGAAATCCATGGCCATGGCGTCGTACCTCGGCAAGCTGGCGGACAGCTCCTGCTGTGCGTGGTACGAGCTGATCACCTGGTTGCGAGCGCGCCGCACCGGCAGACACTCCAAGGCACCGATGCGGCTCGGAGACTAGTTCTCGAATTTCATCTCTGACCTGGAGCCCCCTTACGGAATCGAACCGTAGACCTTCTCCTTACCATGGGCATCAGCCAGCCTGACAGGCAGCAGCGCTGACGACACATGCGAGTGTCTAGCTGGCTACATGTGCCTGGGCATGCCTGCCTGTGGCTGCCAATGTGGGGATGATGGCTGCCGCGAATGGCTGCCGAAGCGATACGATTGGCACCGTGGCACGCAGGAACTGGGGCGAGAACTCCATCTATTTCCAGCACACCGGGGACTGCACCGACCCGAGCCGGCACCGGCACTGCCCAGGCCGGTGGCGCGGCGTCATCTCTGCCGGCTTCACCCCCGACGGCAAGCGCATCCGCCGGTACGCCAGCGCCCCTACCAGGGCCGCCGTCCTCGACAGGCTCCGCCAACTGCAGGCAGACCTCACCGCCGGCAGCAAGCCCGCGCCGTCGAACCACACCGTCCGCGCCGCAGCCGAGGACTGGCTCGCCTGCGGCCTGCCCGGCCGGTCCCCCAAGACCATCCGCAAGAACAAGGACGTCCTCGAGCCGATCCTGGCCGCCATCGGCACCACCCGGCTCAAAGAGCTCACCTCCGCCGACGTCGAAGGCGCGCTGGCGCACATGGCAGACTCCTACAGCACCGCAGCGGTCGCGATGGGGCACCTGGCGCTCAAGCGCGCGATCCGCCGGGCCCAGTCCCGCCGGTACGTCACCGTCAACGCCGCCGAGTTCGCCGACACCCCCAAAGGACTGCCCGGCCGCCCCAGCAAGTCCCTCACCCTGCAGCAATCAGCGGCACTCCTCAAGGCCAGCGACGGCACGCGGATCGGCGCCTACATCGCGGTGTCCCTGGGCACCGGCATCCGCACCGAGGAAGCCCGCGCCCTCCAGTGGGAGGCCGTCGACTTCGGCGACCCGCACGCCACTCCCCCGCGCCCGGCCGCCATCACAATCCTCAGGTCGGTCCGCGCCCACCGCGACACCAAAACCCCCCGCTCCCGCCGCGCCCTGGGCATGCCCGCCTTCGCCGCCCAGGCACTGCACGACCTCCAGCACCGCGAGCACCGGACCGCCGGGCCGGTGTTCGCCACCCGCGACGGCGGCGAGCTCGACGCCGCCAACGTCCGCCGCGAATTCCGGGCAGCAATCAAGGCAGCCGGGATCCCCGGCACCTGGTCCCCCCGAGAACTCCGGCACACCTTCGTCAGCCTCATGTCCGACTCAGGCGTCCCGGTCGAGGAAATTGCCCGCCTCGCGGGCCACGCCAACTCGCGCACCACCGAACTCGTCTACCGCCACCAGCTCAGACCCGTCCTCGAGAAAGGCGCCCAGGCTCTCGACCAGCTCTTCGGCCCGGCAGCCTGAATGGCACGGCCAGCCCGTCCGCCCGGGCAGCGCCGGAACCGGCGGACCACGCGGCGGTGCGAGACGAACACGAAACTGGGCGGATACCACAGTCCCGCGGGCTGTCGGCGGACGCGCCTATGCTAGGCGTCAACTGCTACCCCGCACGGGAGCTGCCAGTGACCTCGCCGCATGCCAGCCAGCCGCTCATCCTGCCACGGCCTGCCTGCAGCCCGGCGGCGATCCGCGCCGTGCTGGCAGCCAACGCCGACCCAGCCGTCCTGCACAGCTACGACCAGGACCTGGACGAGGCCTACGAGCAGGCCCGTGAACACGGTGACCTGACGCCCCTGCTGGAGACCGTGCGGCGCTGGTGGTTCGAGGCTGATGCCTGGCGCGACCCTGCTGCCCAGCGGCGGTTCCTCGCCCGGCTGGACAGCTACCGCACCGGCGGGCCGCCCCCGCCCAGGCAGCGGATGACGCGGCAGGAGGTCCGGGCCAGGTACGGCGTCTGACCGGTGTACCAGTGGGAACTCGACCACGCAGCTCAGCAGGAACTCGCCGCGCTCAGCCCGGCAGCGCGCACAGCCCTCGTGACATTCATGGACGCCGTCGTCATTGTGGATCCGCTGCAGTACCAGCGACGCGCCGACGAGCCCGGCGACCCGCCCGCGCCGCTGCGCACCCTGCACTTCGGACCGCGGCACGAGGGACTGGTCACCTTCCTGGTGTACCCGCCCGACGATCTCGTGCTCGTTGTGAGGATCCAATGGCTCGGACACTAACCCCCTCAGCCACCGTCAAGCTGCACGCCACAGACCCGATGCCGCCGGGCGCCAGCTCCTTAGGCCCGGCAGAAGAAACGGCCAGGCAGGGATTCAAGACACGCTCCACACGTCCGGATCTGCCGACGAGCGGATGTCTGGAGTCCCTTGTTATGAGCCCGCCGCAGCTTGCAGGAATGCATGGGACGTTCGCGACTTGGCGCATCGCGTCTATGCAGCCACGGATGTGGCAGCTTCTCGCCCTGCTGTACTGGCACTGGGCTGATGGCGACGACAGCATTGTCTACGATCAGCAGACATACCGGTATCCCCGGCCTTCCCGGCCGCCGGGTTGCTTCAGGCGACGTCACAGGCGGCCAGGGCTTGCGCAGCCACGCTGAACAGCACTAGATACTGCCGTACAACCTCGACCAACTTAGAGTAAAGAACCGATGGATATCAATGAATGGGTTTCAGCTACCATTTCCGGAGTAGCCGTAGTTGTTAGTATTGTTGCCTTGCTAGCCTCTATCGCCGCGAACAGGAGTGCAGGGCCGA
>JASHQL010000435.1 GCA_030039155.1 Streptosporangiaceae bacterium
AGCGGCAGCCCGGTGAAGAACTTGGCAGCCATGCAGCCGCCCTGGCAGGCGTCGTAGGCCGAGCAGGACGTGCAGGCTCCGCCTGACTGCGGCCGGCGCAGCCGGCCGAACAGATCGGACTCCTGCCAGACGCGGCCGAATCCGCCGGGAGCGCGCACGTTCCCCGCCAAAAACTCCTGGTGGATCGCGAACGGGCAGGCGTACACGTCGCCAACCGGGTCGATCAAGCAGACCACGCGGCCTGCTCCGCACATGTTCAGGCCGGGCAGCGGCTCGCCGTAGCCGGCCAGGTGGAAGAACGAGTCGCCGGTCAGCACGCGCTCGCCGCGGGCCAGCAGCCACTGGTACAGCTGCTGCTGCTGAGCCTGGGTGGGATGCAGGTCGTGCCAGACGGCAGCGCCGCGGCCGGCCGGCCGCAGCCTGGTGATCCGCAGCTGCGCGCCGAACGAGTCCGCGATCGCCTGGAACTCGTCGAGCTGGCCGACGTTGTGCCTGGTCATCACCACCGAGATCTTGAACTGCCCGAACCCGGCGTCGGCCAGGTGCCGCATCGCGCGCAGCGCGGTGGCGTACGAGCCGGGCCCGCGCACCGCGTCGTTCACCTCCGGGGTCGCGCCGTCGAGCGAGATCTGCACGTCCAGGTAGTCCGCCGCGGCCAGCCGGCGGGCGATCGGCTCAGTGATCTTGACCCCGTTGGTGGAGAACTTCACCCCGACGTGATGACCGGTCGCGTAGTCCACCAGGTCCCAGAAGTCGGGCCGGACGGTCGGCTCGCCGCCACCGATGTTGACGTAGAAGACCTGCATCCGCTCGAGCTCGTCGATGACCGCCAGGCACTCGGCGGTGCTGAGCTCGCGCGGGTCGCGGCGGCCGGAGCTGGACAGGCAGTGCACGCAGGCGAGGTTGCACGCGTAGGTGAGCTCCCAGGTCAGGCAGATCGGCGCGGCCAGGCCGTGGGCGAACTCGCTGACCAGCGAGCCGGCCGCGGCGGTCGCCGTGGCCGGGGTCACGCCGGCTCCCTGGCCTGGATCATGCTGCCGGCCGCCAGCGTGGCCAGCGCGCTGGCGTAGCCGGGCAGTTCGGCCGGGCTGACCCCGGCGGCGTCGCATGCGGCCCGTGCGGTCGGCTGGCTGTCCAGCGAGCTGACCACGGTGCACAGCGCCCGGCTCTTCAGGAACGACAGCCGCCTGGTGCCGAAGTGGTACAGCAGCGCGCCGAACCGCTCAGGCCTGACCGACACCTGCGGGTGCAGCCGCCAGGCGGCGTCCAGGTCAAAGCCGCCGGCCTGGCCGGCCAGGTCAGTAGACACCGCACATGCCGTCGATCGAGATCTCCTCGACCAGCAGGTCGGCGGCGAGCACCTCGGCCGGCTGGCCGCTCGCCTGCCCCGCGCTGGCCTGCCCCGCGCTGGCCTGCCCCGCGGTGGCCTGCCCCGCGGTTGACGGCCCGGCGCTGGCCGGGCCGGCTTGCTTGGCCTGCTCGGCGCTGGCCTGCCCGGCTCTGGCCTGCCCGGCCTGGTCGTCGGCCTGCTGGCCGGCGGCTGGCGGGTCGAGCAGCCTGGCTGCGCTGTCTGCCATTTCGAGCTCCTCCCGAAGGCGAGTGGCCAATTTCGGCACACTGTGACGATTCGCGAGTACCTTAATCGTCACTGGGTGACGTAATCAAGACCCAGGTGAGATGAGTGAGCCATGCCAGAGCTGGCCGAGCAGGCGGCGGCCGCCCGCCGCGGGCGGCCGCCGGGCACCAGCGCGCGCGAGCTCGAGCTGATCGCGCTGCGGCTGTTCACCGAGCACGGCTTCGATGACACCACCGTCGAGCAGATCGCCGCGGCCGCCGGAGTCAGCCGCCGCACCTTTTTCCGGTACTTCGACACCAAGTCGGACGTGCTCTGGCATGCGTTCGACGGCGAGGTTGCCGCGCTGCGCCGCGCGTTCGGCGCGGTGCCGGCCGGGCTGCCGCTGATGGCGGCGATCAGCCAGGTGGTGGTGAGCGTGAACCGCTACCGGGCCGAGGACATCCCCGAGCTGCGCACCAGGATGAACCTGATCGGCTCGGTGCCGGCCCTGCAGGCAAGCGCGGCGCATCACTACGACGCCTGGGAGCGCGCGGTCAGCGAGTACGCCGGCCGGCGGCTCGGCCAGCCGGCCACCGCGCTGCAGCCGCTGGCCGTCGGCAGGGCCACGCTCGCGGTCTGCCGGGCCGCCTACGACCGGTGGCTGGAGGCCGGGGACGCGGACCTGACCGTGTACCTGGACCAGGCGCTCAGCGCGCTTGCGGCCGGCTTCGCCGGCCGGTAGCAACGACAGGGCCAGGTACCGGCTTGCCGGTACCTGGCCCCGGGCCGGCCGCCTAGAAGTTCGGCGACGCGGTGGTGATGTCGTAGTGCAGGCCCCAGTACCACTGGGTCGCCTGGGCGCCTGGCAGGATGTGCGGCACCCCTGTCGGGTCCGCGATCCACCAGCGGATGTGGAAGCGCATCTTGGCCGACAGCGAGGCAACCGCCTGCTGGCAGGCCGGCCA
>JASHQL010000436.1 GCA_030039155.1 Streptosporangiaceae bacterium
CGCGGTGATCTGGGACCGCACCACGCTGGCCGCGCCGCGGCGGGCGATCGTCTGGCAAGACCGGCGCACCGCGGCACTCTGCGAGCAGTTGCGCGCCGACGGTCACGAGCCTCGGGTGGCCGAGCTCACCGGGCTGCGCATCGACCCCTACTTCACCGCGACCAAGCTCACCTGGCTGTCCATGGCCGAGCCCGCGACCTGGGCCGGCGTCGTGGACGGCGCGCTGGCCGTCGGGACCGTCGACTCGTACCTGATCGCGCGGCTCACCGGCGGGCGGCGGCATGTCACCGACGCCTCGAACGCGTCCCGCACCCTGCTGTTCGATATCGAGGCCGGCCAGTGGTCCGCGGAGCTGTGCGAGCTGTTCGCGGTGCCGCCGCACGCGCTGCCCGAGGTGGTGCCGTCGTGCGGCGTCATCGGGCAGACCGACCCGGCCGCGTTCCTCGGCCTTGCCGTGCCGATCGCCGGGGTGGCTGGCGACCAGCAGGCGGCGCTGTTCGGCCAGGCCTGCTTCACCCCTGGCTCGTCCAAGTGCACCTACGGGACCGGGTCGTTCCTGCTCGCCAATACCGGCTCCGCGCTGGTCAGGTCGCGGTCCGGGCTGCTCACCACGGTGGCCTGGCTGGACGCCGACGGCACGCTGACCTATGCGATCGAGGGCGCGGTGTTCGTGACCGGCGCCGCCATCCAGTGGCTCCGCGACGGGCTCGGCCTGCTGGACAACGCGGCGCAGAGCGAGGCGCTGGCTCGCTCGGTGCCCGATGCCGACGGGGTGATCTTCGTGCCCGCGCTGACCGGGCTTGGCGCGCCCGACTGGGATCCGTCGGCGCGCGGCGCGATCTTCGGCCTGACCAGGGGCACCACCAGGGCACACCTGGTCAGGGCGGCGCTGGACGCGATCGCCTACGAGGTCAGGGACGTCTTCGAGGTGATGACCGCGGAGGCTGGCGCCCAGCTCAGCGATGGCGGCATGCCCGGCGCCAGGTCGCTGCGGGTGGACGGCGGCGCCAGCGCCAACAACCTGCTCATGCAGTTGCAGGCCGATCAGCTGCAGGTTGCCGTGGAACGGCCGGTGATCGCCGAGACCACCGCCCTCGGCGCTGCGTTCCTGGCCGGGCTGGCCACCGGAGTCTGGTCGTCGCAACGAGAGCTCGCCGCGACCTGGCTGCTCGACAGCCGGTTCAGCCCAGGCCCGCGCGACGACAGCGGGTACGCCAGCTGGCGCAAGGCAGTCGAGCGAACCAAGAACTGGGCCTGAGCCCCAGCGCTGACCGGCGAGAACCATCCCAAAACGGGCAGCCAGCACCGCCCCGGTGCACACCCGGCCCAACGTTTGGAGTTTTAGTAGTAGGCCAGTACTACTAAAACTCCAAACGTTGCGGGCCGGCACCAGTTGAGTGCCCGTTTTGTCGGTGCTCACTGCCAACCTGACCGTATGCAGCCGCCAGGTGAACAGCTCGCCAAGCTACTCAAGCGCCAGTGTGGGGCGATCTCGCGGCAGCAGGCTCTGGCAGCCGGGATGAGCTTGAGCCAGCTGAACTACCGGATCCGCCCAGGCGGGCCCTGGCAGCGGCTGCTTCCCGGCGTGTACCTCACGGTGACCGGCACGCCGACACAGGATCAGCGCGACATGGCTGCGCTGCTGTATTCGGGCAAGTACTGCATCATCACCGGCACCGCCGCCCTGCGCAGGCACTCGATCCAGGTCGACCCGACAGACTTCGTTGATGTTCTCGTCCCGACAGCCTGTCGGACTGCAGCACACGGCTACGTGCGGCTGCATCGCACCAGCCGGTGGCCGCCTACGGTCGCCTGCCACAAGGGCATCGAGTTCGCGATGGTGCCGCGGGCCGCGATTGACGCGGCCCGCGGTCTGTATGACCGGCGGGAGGTGCGCGCTTTGCTCGCCGCGGTGGTCCAGCAGCAGCGCTGCACGATCCAGCAGCTTGCCGCCGAACTCGGCAGCAGCAGGCTGAAGCATTCCGCAATTGTCCGCGCAGTGCTCGCCGAGGTAGCCGGCGGCATCATGTCCGCGCCGGAGGGCGACCTGATGGACCTGGTGAACCGCGCCCGGCTGCCGCAGCCGATGTACAACGTCCGGCTGTACGCCGGCGACAAGTTCCTGGCCAAGCCGGATGCCTGGTGGCCCAAGTTCGGCGTGGCCGGCGAGGTCGACTCACGCGAGTGGCACTTCGCGCCCGCCGACTGGGATCACACCATGAAGCGAAGCGACAAGATGACCGCGGCCGGCATCCGGGTGCTGCACTTCACCCCGTACCGGCTCAGGCACGAGCCCGGCGAGGTCATCGCGACCCTGCGGCAAGCACTCAGCCACGGCAGCCCGGTTCCCGGCATCCGCGCGGAACAGCGCTGACGGGAGGCAGCTAACGCTCGGCCGCCGCCGCGTCTCCGGCCGGCTGCGGAGCGGCCCCGTTGGCCTCGGCCGCGGGCTCGTCGGGACCGGCGGGACCGGCGGCCTCATCGTCATCGTCGTCGTCGGCACGGGAGTGCCGGAACGCCTGGGTCAGCCGGCCCTTGGCCCGCTGCGCGTACTCGTCGACATACTCCTGGCCGGACAGCTTCATCAGCTCGTACATGATCTCGTCGGTGATCGCGCGCAGCACGATCCGGTCCTGCTCGAGGCCGTAGTACCTGGAGAAGTCAAGCGGCTTGCCGAACCGCACCCCCGGCCTGATCCGGAACCGCGGGGTGATCCGGCCCGGCGGCTGGAACTCGAACCCGCCGATCATCGCGGTCGGGACCACCGGCGCCCTGCCCTCCAGCGCCAGCCTGGCCACGCCGGTCTTGCCGCGGTACAGCCGGCCATCGGGCGTCCTGGTGCCCTCAGGGTAGATGCCGAGCACCTCGCCGGCGGCCAGCACCCGCAGCCCGGTGCGCAGCGCGCGCTCGCTGGCCGCTCCCCCTGACCGGTCCACCGGGATCTGCCCGACCCCGCTGAAGAACGCCCTGCTGATCAGGCCCTTGAGGCCGCGGCCGGTGAAGTACTCGGACTTGGCCAGGAACACCACCTTGCGCGGCAGCGGCAGCGGCGCGAAGAAATGGTCGGAGAACGACAGGTGGTTGCTGGCCAGGATCACCGGGCCCTCGCGCGGCACGTTCTCTGTGCCCTCGGACCACGGCCGGAACAGCACGTTCAGCACCGGCCACAGGACCGCCTTGACCACCCAGTAGAACACGCATTCATCGTCGCACAGCCGTGGCCAGCTTGTGGATCACCAGATCGGCATGAATGTCAACACAACCCAACACCCACCGGCGGCTGCCTGCCGCGGCCGGCCGTGCGACGATTCGAGAGTGACCAGTCAACCGAAGGGGAGCACGGCCATGCCGGTAATGCCAGGGGCCGAGCCGTACAGCCACCAGGGCGGCAAGACGGGCGTGCTGTTCTGCCACGGCTTCACCGGCAGCCCGCAGTCGCTGCGGGCGTGGGCTGAGTACCTGGCCGGCCAGGGGTACGGCATCTCGCTGCCCAGGCTGCCCGGTCACGGAACGACCTGGCAGGAGATGGCAAGGACCCGCTGGGAAGACTGGTTCGCCGAGGTGGACAGGGCCTTCGACGAGCTGCAGACCCGGTCTGACGAGATCTTCGTGATGGGCCTGTCGATGGGCGCCTCGCTGGCGCTGCGGCTGGCCGAGCTGCGCGGGGACGCGGTCAGCGGGCTGGTGCTGGTGAATCCCTCGGTCGCGGCGGACAGCAAGATCTTCCTGCTGGCGCCGGTGCTCAAGCTGGTGCTGCCGTCGGTCAAGGGCCTGGCCAGCGACATCAAGAAGCCGGACGCGCGCGAGGTGGGGTACGACCGGACGCCGGTCAAGGCGGCGGCGACGCTGCCGCTGCTGTGGAAGACCACCCAGCGGGACCTGGGCAAGCTGACCCAGCCGATCCTGGTCTACCGCAGCGAGATCGATCATGTGGTCGGCCCGAACAGCATGCAGGTGCTGCGCCACGCGCTACCTGCCAGCCAGCTCGAGGTCCGCATGCTCCCCGACAGCTACCACGTGGCGACGCTGGACAACGACGCGCAGACCATCTTTGCTGGGAGCCTGGACTTCATCCGGCAACACAGCCGGGTCGGCACGCAAGCCACGGGCGGAGATTAGGCAGGTGGACGGCAACAGGGACCAGGACAGCCAGCCGGGCAGCGACGAGGCGGCCTGGCGCGAGCTGATCGCGCAGTTCGACGCGCCGGCCGGCGACCCGTCGGCGGCGGCGCCGTGGCCGACCATCGAGGACCTGCCAGGCCAGGACACCATGCCCGACTGGGAGCTAGCCAGCCGGCCGGGCGCCGACGCCGACCCGCCCGGCCGGGGTGACTTTGACCAGGCAGGGAACGTGTCCAGCCGGGCAGGCGACCAGCCCGCACGGCTGACCAGGCCCACCGGGAACGCCTGGCGGGTGCCCCAGGTGGATTACGACCCCGAGCTCGCTGACCGGTATGTGCCGGAGCCGCTGCCGCCGCCGGGCAGGCTCGACCCGGTGGCCAAGGGCGCGTGGGCGGCTGTCATCCTCGGCCCGCTGTACCTGCTGGTCGGCTGGCTGGCCGGGTGGAACATCACCAGCTTCACCGCGCTGCTGGCGATCGGCGCGGCTCTCGGCGGCTTTATCGTGCTGGTGCTGAAGCTCGGCGACCACCCGTCGCGTGCCGACGACGACGACCAGGGCGCGGTGCTCTAGCCGGGCTAGCGGTGCCTGGCCAGGTCCGCTGCGCCGATCAGGCCGGCGTCCGCGCCAAGCTCGGCGAGCTTGATCACGGCCTGCTGCCGGTAGGCGCGGCCGGTCAGGCACTGGTCGAAGGCGGCCTTGGCCGGCTCGAGCAGCAGGTCGCCGGCCTCCGACACGCCACCGCCGATGACGAAGCAGCCGGGGTCGAGGATCGCGGCGAGGTCGGCGAGGCCGGCGCCGAGCCAGCGGCCGACGATGTCGAAGCAGCGCAGCGCGCCCGCGTCTCCCTCGCGCGCCGCCTCGGTCACCACCGGCCCGTCGATCTGCTCGGCCGAGCCGCCGCCGAGCTGCAGCAGCCTGATCGCGCCGCCTGGCGAGCGCCTGGCGAACTCCCTGGCCTCTGCGACCAGCGCGCTGCCGCTCGCATACTGCTCCCAGCAGCCGCGGTTGCCGCAGCCGCACAGCCGGCCGTCCGGCACCACCCGGTAGTGGCCGGGCTCGCCCGCCATCCCCCACCGGCCCCGGTAGAGCTGCCCGTCAAGCACAAAGCCTGCCCCGATCCCGGTGCCGACGGTGATCAGCACCACGTCGGTGTGGCCGGCCGCCGCGCCGAGCTTGGCCTCGGCCCAGGCCGCGGCGTTCGCGTCGTTCTCCACCACGACCGGCCGGCCGATCCGGCGCTCGACCTGTTCCTTGAGCGGCTCGTCCCGCCAGGCCAGGTTTGGCGCGAACCTGACGGTTGACCTGGTCTCGTCCACGAACCCGGCGGCGCCGATGCCGATCGCATCGGCCTGGTACTGGCCGGTCAGCTCGGTCACCACATCGCTGATGACCTGCACGGTCTGGCCGGGACTTGCGGCAGGCGTGTTCCGCTTCAGCTTCTCGACGATCTTGCCCTGCTCGTCCACCACGCCCGCGGCAACCTTGGTGCCGCCGACGTCAACTCCGATCGTCAGGCTCATGCCCAGATTCTTCCTGGTCGTGACCTGCCTCGTCCGGCGCATCGGCCTTCGTTCCGGTCCGCGGCTGGGACTGCGACGAGCCCGGCCTGCCGACCGCCATCTCGAAGGCCGCGATGGCGCTCTGCACGGCGGCGGCTACCGCGTCCCCGGCCCCGGACAGCTGCGAGCCGAGGCCAGGGCCTGACTCGCGCATCCTGCGCGCAGCCTGGCAGATCGGGCACCAGGCGCACTCCGGCGCCTGGCTCAGCTCAGGCGGCTCCTCGGTGGTGGCGACGTCCCAGACGTTGGCCTGCTCTTCCTGCTTGCCGCTGAAGGTCTTGCGTACCTGGCCCTCGAGCTCCCTGCGCATGCTCCGCGCGCTGGACTTGATCAGCCAGCGCTGCAGGCCGGCCAGCAGATCGGGGGGCTGCTGGCCGCGCTTGTCGGCAGCGCCTGGCCGGGCCGGCGGCCTGGCGGCGTCCTTGCGAGCTGGCGGCGCGGTGCCGGCCTGGGAGGACGACCCGCCTTGCCCACCCGCAGCTGGCTTCGGCTCGGCCTTGACGCTGCCCCGAGGCGGGTCAAGCTGGTCGGTCACCTCGCTCCATGACCCGATCAAGGCCGATTCCGGATCCTCGTCCGTCGCCTGTGCCGCCAGGTCGCCGTCGCTGCTGTTCTGCTCAGTCATCCCCACCACTCACTCTGCCTGCTTCTGCTCTGCCCGCTTCTTCAGGCCCTTCAGCGCGGTATCGATGATCGTCTTCTCCGCCCTGCGCTTCATCATGCCGATCATCGGCACCCGGACCCCCACGGCCAGCTCATAGGTGACCTTGGTCAGCGCGCCCTCTTCGTCAAGTAGATAGGAGCCCGACATCTCCGAGACCATCGAGCCCGGCTCGGCCAGTTCCCAGTGCACGCCGTCGTCGCCATTCCACTCATACCCAAGCACGTAGCTGTCCTTCACCAGCCCGGCGTCCAGCGCGAACTTAACCTGGGCCGGCCGGTCGCCGTCACCCTGCTGCACCACCGTCGCCGACCTGACGCCTGTCGCCCATTCCGGATAGGCGGCGAAATCGGCAATCACGCCCATGATCAGGGGCTTGGGCGCCGCAATCGTGATGCTCGAACTGGTTCTGTCCGCCATGAACGGAGCGTACCGCCGGCCCGACTGCGCCCCGACCGTGTAGGCACGGCAGCCCTGGCTGGTCAACCGCCCGGCGGCTGCCACTGCAGGGCATACGGCCTGCCGGTAGCCCGGAAGTGGCCGACGTTGATGCACTCGGTGTTGCCGATGCGGATCCGGCTGGCCTGCGGCTGGTGCACGTGCCCGAACAGCACGTACCGCGGCTTGGTCCGCTCGATCACCGTGAGCAGCTCCTCGCTGCCCCGCTCCATCCGCCTGGCCACCGTGTCGAACAGCAGCTCCGGCACCGCCGGCGGAATGTGCGTGCAGAGCACGTCGACCTCGCCGACCGCGGCGAGCTTGGCCGCGAACACCTCGTCGTCGAGCTCGTTCGGGGTCCGGTAGACCGAGCGGAGGCCGCCGCCGACGAAGCCGAAGATCCAGCCGCCGAGCTCGGTCCGCTCCCCGTCGAGCACCTGCTGGCCAGGCCGCAGGTGCGCCTGCCAGAGCCTGGGCATGTCGACGTTGCCGTAGGTGAGGTAGGCGGGCACCGGCATGGCCGCGAACAGGCGGTCGTACTGCGCCGATACCGCCGCCTCGATGTGCTGGCGCGGGTCGCCGCCGAGCCTCGCCCACAGCTCGCCTGACATGGCCCTGGCCTCGTCGAACCGGTGCGCGGTGCGCAGGTCGATCAGCTCCCTGGCTGCCTGCGCGCCGAACAGGTCAGGAAAGATGCCCTGGCTGTGATCGGCATAGTCGACGAACAGCAGCAGGTCGCCCAGGCAGATCAGCGCGTCGGCGCCATCAGCCGCACTGCGCAGCGCGTCCGCCCGGCCATGCACGTCGCTCACCACATGCACCCGCATGCGCACACAGTAGGCGCACCCAAGCTGTGCCGGAGCGCGCCAGCGTTGTACGTTCGGTGCGGGTTCTCTGGAGATCGGCACCCGGCAGAGGAGGCCACGTGCGCGAATACAGCGTCCCGGCACTTGTCCAGATCGCGGACTCGGCCTGCCTCGCCGACGTGGTGTTCGGCCGGGCTGCCGAGCAGCCGGACAAGGTCATCCTGCGCAAACGGGACGCCTCAGGCGGCTGGCAGGACGTCACCGCCGCGCAGTTCAGGGACGAGGTCGCGGCGCTCGCCAAGGGCCTGATCGCCGCCGGGATCGGCGTCGGCGACCGGGTCGCGCTGATGTCGGCGACCAGGTATGAGTGGACGCTCACCGACTACGCGATCTGGGCGGCAGGCGCGGTCACCGTGCCGATCTACGAGACCTCGTCGGCCGAGCAGGTGGAGTGGATACTCGGCGACTCGGCCGCGGTCGCGGTGATCGCCGAGACGGCCAGGCACGCCGAGCTGATCGGCAGCGTCAGGGACCGGCTGCCTGGGCTTGACGAGATCTGGCGGATCGAGGGCCTGGCCGAACTCGCGACCGGCGGGAAGGGCATTGGCGACGCCCAGCTCGAGCAGCGCAGGACCGCGCGCGGCGGCGACGACCTGGCCACGATTGTCTACACCTCCGGCACCACCGGGCGGCCGAAGGGCTGCGAGACCACGCACCGGAACCTGCTGTCCGACGTGCGCAACGCGGTGCAGGGCTCGCTGACCGAGATCTTCGAGATCGACGGCGGCTCGACGCTGCTGTTCATGCCGCTGGCGCACTCCTTCGCCAGGATCATCCAGGTCGGCTGCCTGGAGTCCGGCGCGGTGCTCGGCCACTGGCCCGAGGCCTCGCGGATCGCCGAGGGCCTGCCAGAGTTCCAGCCCACGTTCCTGCTGGCGGTGCCCAGGGTCTTCGAGAAGGTCTACAACAGCGCGCAGCAGCAGGCAGCGGCCAGCGGCGTCAAGAGCAAGATCTTCGCGGCGGCTACCGACACCGCGATCGCCTACAGCCAGGCGCAGGCGGCCGGCACCGCGGGCCGGGTCGCCGCCGGCCTGCGGCTCAGGCACCAGCTGTTCGACCGGCTCGTCTACGCCAGGCTGCGTGCGGCGGTCGGCGGCAAGATCACTCATGCGGTCTCCGGCGGCGCACCGCTCGGCGAGCGGCTCGGGCACTTCTTCCGCGGCGCGGGCATCACCGTGCTGGAGGGCTACGGGCTGACCGAAAGCTCCGCCGCCGCGACCGTGAACAAGCCGAGCCGCAACAAGATCGGCACGGTCGGGCTGCCGCTGCCCGGTGTCAGCATCAGCATCGCCGACGACGGCGAGATCCTGATCAAGGGCCCGAACGTGTTCCCCGGCTACTGGCACAACGAGGCGGCGACTGGCGAGATCCTGGACAGCGAAGGCTGGCTGCACACCGGCGACCTGGGCTCGCTGGACGACGAGGGCTTCCTCAGCGTGACCGGCAGGAAGAAGGAGATCATCGTCACCGCGGGCGGCAAGAACGTGGCGCCTGCCGTGCTCGAGGACCGGCTGCGGGCGCATCCGCTGATCAGCCAGTGCATGGTGGTCGGCGACAACCGCCCGTTCATCGGCTGCCTGATCACGCTCGATCCCGAGGCGCTGGAGCACTGGAAGTCGCAGCACGGCAAGCCGGCCGACGCCACTCCTGCTGATCTAGCCGAGGATCCTGACCTGCTCGCCGACCTGCAGGCCGCAGTGGACGATGCGAACAAGGCAGTGTCCAGGGCCGAGTCGATCAGGAAGTTCCGGGTGCTCGGTGTCGACTTCACCACTGACAACGGGTACATCACGCCGTCGCTGAAGGTGAAGCGGTCGCTTGTGGCGAAGGACTTTGCTGCTGATATCGAGGCGATCTATGGCTGAGGCCGTTAGCAACGGCGGTCTAGCCGATGAATAGCTCACCGAGGCGGTTGGCTACGAGGTCCCAGCGCCATTCTTGGTCGATCCAGGACTGGCCCTTGTCGCCCATGGCTGCCGCTCCGGCCGGGTCAGCGAGCAGCTGGGTGAGCCTTGCTGCGACCTGTGGCACGTCGCGGCCGGGCACTATGTAGCCGGTCTCGCCTGGCAGGACCGCGTCTGGGGCGCCGCCTGAGTCGCCGGCCAGCACGGGCAGTCCGGTCGCTGATGCCTCCAGGTAGACGATGCCGAGGCCTTCGACGTCGAGGCCCGCGTTCCTGGTGCGGCACGGCATCGCGAAGACGTTCGCCGCGTCGTAGTGCGCTGGCAGGTCGTCGAACGGCACGGGTCCGGTCAACAGCACGGATTCAGTCAGGCCCGCCTCTTTGACTCGCTTGTCTAGGTCGTGGCGGTAGGGGCCGTCGCCGACCATCAGAAGTATCGGGTCTTTGCCTTGGAGCTCAGGGCTGGTGAGCACTTCCGGCCAGGCTTGGATGAGGGTGTCCTGGCCTTTTCTTGGGACCATCCGGGAGACGCAGATGGCAACAGGTTGCTCTGGGGTTATGCCGAGGTTCGCTCGGATCTTGTCGCCGCCGGCGCCTGGGCGGAAGGCGGTGGTGTCGACGCCG
>JASHQL010000437.1 GCA_030039155.1 Streptosporangiaceae bacterium
GGTGTTCATCGTCTCGGTGCCGATCGGCGTCATCGGCACGATCTGGTCCTACCTGAGCCTGCGCGAGGTCGGCGCGCGGACCCCGGCGCGGATCGACTGGCTCGGCAACATCCTGTTCGGGCTGGGGCTGATCGGGATCCTGGTCGGGATCACCTACGGGCTCATCCCCTACGGCGGGCACTCGATGGGCTGGACCAGCCCGCTGGTGCTGACCGGCCTGACCGGCGGGGTGGCGCTGCTGGTCGCGTTCTGCATCACCGAGCTGCGGGTCTCCTCGCCCATGTTCGACCTGCGGCTGCTGCGGATCCGGGCGTTCGCGGCCGGGAACTCGGCCACGCTGCTGGCCGCGATCGCCCGCGGCGGGCTGCAGTTCATGCTGATCCTCTGGCTGCAGGGAATCTGGCTGGTGCTGCACGGCTACAACTTCAAGGACACGCCGCTGTGGTCGGGCATCTACCTGCTCGCGCTGACCGCCGGGTTCGTCGTGTTCGGGCCGGCCTCTGGCTGGCTGTCCGACCGGCACGGCGCGCGCTGGCTCGCATCGGGCGGGCTGGCGCTGTCGGCGTGTGCGTTCGCCGGCCTGCTGTTCGTGCCCACCGACTTCCACTACCCGGAGTTCGCCGGGCTGATCTTCCTGGCCGGCGCGGGCATGGGGCTGTTCTCCGCGCCGAATGCGGCCGGCATCATGAACAGCGTCCCGGCCAGGCAACGCGGGGCCGCCGCTGGCATGCTGGCCACCTTCCAGAACTCCGGCTTCGTGCTGTCCATCGGCGTGTTCTTCTCGCTGATGATCGCCGGGCTGGCCGCGACCCTGCCCACCACGCTGACCCGCGGGCTGACCGCGCAGGGCGTGCCGTACCCGGTGGCGCACGAGATCGGCAAGCTGCCGCCGGTGGGCAGCCTGTTCGCCGCGTTCCTCGGCTACAACCCGATCCACGAGCTGCTCGCGCCGACCGGCGTGCTGGCCAAGCTGCCGGCCAGCCACGTGGCCAAGCTGACCAGCAAGCAGTTCTTCCCGCAGCTCATCTCGGGCCCGTTCCACCACGGCCTGGTCATCGTGTTCAGCATGGCGATCGTGGTGCTGCTCATCGCCGCGGGCATCTCGCTGCTGCGCGGCGGCCGGTACGTCTACGAGGAGCACGCGGCCGAGACCGCGCTTGCTGCCACCGCCGCATCCGCGCCGATGGCAGCTGCCGGTGCCGCCGCCGACGCCGCGGAGATCGAGATCGACGGGCAGCAGGACAAGGCGGACGGTGCGGCCAGCAACGGCGACGCGCCCAGGCCTGCTGTACGGGCGGCCGACGGGCGTGCTACGCCTGATACATGACACTGCCTGCCGACCACGACGAGGCACAGCCAAGCCCGCTCCGCCAGGTAGCGGCAAGCCCTGACGACTTCCGGCTTGTCCGGTTCCTGTACGCCGACCACGGCGGCGTGATCAGGGGCAAGTCGGTGGCACGCGAGTTCCTGCCGGAGCGGCTGGCCAGCGGCATCGGGCACACCGTCGCGATGATGGCGATGTCCATGCTGGACTCGCTGCAGCCGGTGGCTGGGATGGGGCCGGTCGGCGAGGTGCGGATCAAGCCGGACCAGGACACGCTGGTCGCGCTGCCGTACGCGCCGGGGGCCGGCGCGATGGTCGCCGACCTGGTGCAGCAGGACGGCACGCCGTGGGCTGCCTGCGCCAGGACCTTCCTGAAGCAGGCCATCGCCGAGCTGGCCAGCCAGGGCTATGCGATGAGCGCGGCGTTCGAGCCCGAGTTCACCCTCGGCAGCCGGGTGGCCGACCCGGAAGGCGGGCCGGACCGGCTGGTCCCGGCCGACGACAGCCTGTGCTACTCGGGCACCGGCTTCCTGCAGGCGCACGACTACGTGATGGAACTGGTCGACGCGCTGAACGACCAGGGCCTGCGGGTCGAGCACTACTACCCGGAACTCGGCCACGGCCAGCAGGAGGTGTCGATCAGGCACGCGCCGGCGCTGCGCGCCGCCGACAACCACCTGCTGTACCGGGAGACCGTGCGCGGCGTGGCGCTGCGCCGCGGCCAGTGGGCCAGCCTGGCGCCCAAGCCCATCCAGGACCAGGCCGGCAACGGCGCGCACCTGCACATGTCGCTCACCGAGCTGGTCGACGGCGAGTCGGCCGGCCCGCCCGCGTTCGCCGACCCGACCGACAGGTACGGCCTGTCCGCGACCGGCTACCACTTCATCGGCGGGCTGCTCGCGCACCTGCCGGCCCTGCTCGCGCTGACCGCCGGCAGCGTGAACAGCTACCGCAGGCTGCAGCCGCAGTTCTGGAGCAGCGCCTACACCGTGTACGGGATGGACAACAGGGAGGCGGCGGTGCGGATCTGCTCGGCGCTGCACGGCGACGCGAGCAGCTCGGTGAACCTCGAGCTGAAGCCGTCGGACTCGAGCGCGAACCCGTACCTCGCGCTCGGCGCCGCGATCTACGCCGGCCTTGACGGGATCAGGCTCAAGCTCGACCCTGGCCCCGCGGTGAACGTCGACCCGGCCACCCTGGACGTGGCGCAGCGCGCGGACGTGGGCGCCAGGCGGCTGCCTGAGTCGCTCGGTGCCGCGCTCGACGCGCTGCAGGCCGACCCGCTGCTGATGGACGCGCTCGGCTCGCTGCGGTCCACCGCCTACCTGGCGGTCAAGCGCTCGGAGATCGCCGCGTTCGCCGAGCACGACGCCGCCTGGGAGTGCTTCCAGCACTTCATCAGGTTCTGAGCTTCGTTCTGAACCTGGTGATCATGGAGTTCAGCACCATAGAGCGTGCGCAACTCCATGATCACCACCCTCGCACGAGGGCGGCGCTAGCCTCGGCTGGTGGACTTCTCTTTTGCCGATGTCGAGCCTGGTGACCCACGGCTGCTCACCGAGCTCTTCCCGGTGCTGGTGGAGCTGCGCACGCACCTGACCGCTGACTCGTTTGCCGCCCTGTACGCGGCCGGCTACCCGCAGGGGCTGCGGTTCACCGGCGCCTACGCAGCTGGCAGCTGCCTGGGCGTGGCCGGCTGGCGGATCATGGACAGCACCTTTTACCTGCGCAAGCTGTACGTCGACGACCTGGTCACCAGCGCCGCCGCCCGGTCGACCGGCGTCGGCAGGGCGCTGATCGCCGAGCTGGCAGGCCG
>JASHQL010000043.1 GCA_030039155.1 Streptosporangiaceae bacterium
GAGCTGAGCACCGACCGCCCGGAGGCGGAGGTGCAGGCGGACTTGCTGGCCTGGTTCCAGGGCCGCGGGCTGATCCAGCCCGTCGCGGCGGAGTCCAGGCCGGACAGCGCAGAGCCGGCCGCTGAACGCTGACCTGGGAGTCGCCGCCTGGCCGCGGCGGCGCGGATCGCCCGGCCGGGCCTGAGCTGAGCATCAGGGCTGTCATGACCGTTCCGCGAGTTCCTCCTCGGCGTAGATCGCGGTACGCGGCGCGCCGTTCCCGATCGCGACGCCGCGGTACATCCCCTGGGAGCTGACCGGCAGCGCCACGTTGCCTGCGGCGTCGACAGCGATCAGGCCGCCGTCGCCGCCGCTGTGTGCTATCTCCGCCAGCACCGCGGCAGCGGCCGTGGCAAGGCGCTGACCGCCGAGCCGCATGCGCGCGGCGATCTCATGTCCGGCGCCGTGCCTGATGAAGACCTCGCCGGTTCCGGTCGCCGAGACCGCGCAGGCCCCGTTCTCGGCCCAGGTGCCGGCCCCGATGACTGGCGTGTCGCCGATGCGCCCCGGCATCTTGCCGGTCATCCCGCCGGTCGAGGTCGCGGCCGCCAGGTTGCCGGCCGTATCCAGTGCGACGGCACCGACGGTGCCGTGCCGGTCGGCGTCATCCCGGTCATCGGGACCGCCCGCGCTGCGGCGGTCGAGTTCCTTCTGCAGGGCCGCCCACCGTCGCTCCGAGTAGAAGTAGGACTGGGGCTCGAACGCGACCCCGGCCGCACGGCAGAAGTCGAGCGCGCCCTGGCCGGCCAGCAGCACCGCAGCCGAGTGCTCCATGACCGCGCGAGCCGCACGTACCGGGTTGCGAGGACCGAGCACGCCGGCCACCGCACCGGCGGATCCGTCCCGCCCGTCCATCACCGCGGCGTCCATCTCCATGCGCCCGGCGGAGGTAAAGACGGCGCCGCGGCCGGCGTTGAACAGCGGATTGTCCTCCAGCGCTGCGACCGCCTCGGTGACCGCGTCCAGCGCGCTGCCGTCGTCTGCCAGCACCCGCTGTCCGGCGGTCAGCGCCGCACGAAGACCGGCGTGGTACGCCGCCGCAAGCTCGGCCGTCAGGCCTGCCTGCCGGATGGTGCCGGCTCCGCCGTGAATGACCAGCGCGAAGCGCGGCCCGGCCTCAGCTGGGACTGCCGTCAAGGAGCGTCACCTTCTCTGTCTTCGCTGGCGTCGTTCGGCCGCTGATGCCCCGTTCTGGTAGTGGCTGATGCGGCGTTCTGGCTACCATGTCTCCGACTGTGCATATGCATGTGCTTACGCACAGTACTTCGGTGAAGCGGCCTGGCCCGGGGTACCTGGGCGGGCGGACCTGTGACGGGATGAGGATGCATGATGGACCGTCCGGTGAACGGCGTGCAGGCGTCGAAGCTCGGGCCGGTGTGGTGGCGGAAGAGCAGGCGCAGTGGCCCGAGCGGGAACTGCGTGGAGGCGGCTGAGCTGCCGTCCGGAGATGTGGCGGTGCGCAACTCCAGGTACCCGGACGGGCCGGCGCTCGTTTTCACCCGCGCCGAGTGGATCGCGTTTGTCGGCGGGGCGGCCGACGGCGACTTCACCAGCCTGGTCAGTGGCTGACGCGGGCAGCCGCCGGTCACTGCGGGCCCGCTGAGACGGCGCTAGTTGCCGGCGTTGTGCGCGTCAGATGCTGCGCAGCGCTGACCTGAGGAGCGCGCGGCTGGTGGCCGGGTTCAGCGCAACCGCGGACAGCTGGTCCATGGCGGCTTGGTAAGCCGCGACGGTGTCGGGCTTGTCGAGGTATTGGGCGCTGTGCAGTTGCTCCAGGTAGACCACGTCGGGCAGGTCGTGTTCGGCGAACTGCAGCAGGCTGAACGAGCCGCTGACGACGGGATGGCCGCCCGCCTGGAACGGGATGACCTGGATGGTGATGTTCGGGCGTTGTGAGATCTCGATGAGGTGCTCCAGCTGCCCTCGCATGCCGCGCGAGCCTCCGACCGCCCGCTGAATCACCGCTTCGTCGAGCACGATCGCCAGGCTTGGCGGATCTGGCCTGGCCAGGACCTCCTGCCGTGCCATCCGCAGCGCAACCCGCCGCCTGATCTCCTGCGGATGGGAGTAGCCGAGCATGACCACGCCACGGGCATAGTCCTCGGTCTGCAGCAGCCCAGGGACGAACTGAACCTCGTACGCGCGGATCTGGCTCGCGGCGTCCTCGAGTCCGACGAAGGCATCAAACCAGCCAGGCAGCACGTCAGCGTAGTCGCGCCACCACCCGAGGGCATTGGCCCGCATCGCCAGGGTCAGCAGCGGCTCGCGTTCCCGCTCGTCTGTTACGCCATAGAGCGCGAGCAGGTCGGTAATGTCGCGCGCCTTGAAAGCCACGCGGCCGGCTTCGAGCCTGCTGATCTTCGAGTGGGATCCCCGGATCGCATAGCCGGCGTCCTCCATCGAGATCCGCTTGGCCTCGCGCAGCCGCCGCAGATATGCGCCGACCAGGATCCGCATCGCCGTGGGGCTCTCGATGCCGGGTTCTGCCCCGAGGCTCAGGCCGGTGCCGACCGGGGGCTCTGCCGCCGTCACCATGGCACTCCCTGCGGCGTCATCTCTTGACTGACGTGACGAGTCTCCCACGTCTGCCACCATTTCCGCTAGCAGCGCCATAACAGCCGCAGCGGCCGCGGAAATGGCTCTGTCCGCAATTCCCGGCCATTCGGCTGCCGGCCTGGCGTCCCCGCCAGGTCATGGCCGCCGCGCACCGCATCCGGTCACGCAGGGCCAGTCTGCCTCATCTGTACGCTGACGTTTCTTCCGGCGCATGTGGTACGAGCATCGGGCGACAAGCCAATGTGCCGAAGCACTTGCATATGCACACCCACGCTGGCATCGTAGCGGCTGGGCTAGCCCGTTATTGACGCCCCGCCTGACCACCGGCGTTGGCATGGCCGAAAGGACACGTGAAACCGTCCGTGCAGACCAGCGGCCTCAGCCAAGCCAGCGACAGTGACATACGCCGCGGGCCTGGACTGCCGCACCTGATCGCATTAGAGCCAGATTCCTCGGCAGCGTGCGCGGAGCAGCAGATCGTGCTAGCCAGCCGCGCTGGGTCAGTCCGCGAGGCACGGGAGTTCACCATGGCGGTGCTCTGGGCATGGCGGCTTGGTCCGATGGCCGACGCCGCCGTGACGGTCGTCTCGGAACTGGTCACGAACGCGATCCTGTACGGATCCGGCCCGCAAGCCGGCCAGGCAGAGCCTGAGCATGTCGGGCTCACATTGCGGCACACCCGCGACGAGCTCACCGTGATCGTCACCGACGGCAACACCAGCCCGCCGGCCCACCCGGCGACGCCAGGGCCATACGCCGAATCGGGCAGAGGGCTCCGCGTCGTCGACGCCCTGGCCGATCAGTGGGGCTGGACCAGCCTCGGCGTCGCGGCCAAGGCAGTCTGGGCCACGATCTGCCTCTAGTAGTCCCGTTACATCCCTCTGCGGCCCAAGCTGGGACTGCGCCCGGCGAGGCGGCACTCCGCACGTTTGAGGCCGCTCGACGTGCCTGCCGGGGCAACTGTACAATTTCACGTGTCACGCAGCACTGAGCTGCGAGAGGTCGAGGCGAAGCGCCTACCCGGGAGGGCCTCCATATGCCCGAGACAGACTTTGACGTCGTAGTGGCTGGTGCCGGGTACGCAGGCATCACGACCGCCAGGGACATGAGTGACCGCGGACTGTCGGTCCTTGTCCTTGAGGCGAGCGAGCGGGTC
>JASHQL010000438.1 GCA_030039155.1 Streptosporangiaceae bacterium
CCTGCGCGACCGGCAGGCCCGGGTGCCGGCGCCGCAGCGCCGCGACGATCTCCAGCCAGGCGGCATCCTGCCGGCTGGCCGAGCCGGGCGCACGCCCGCCGGCCACTCGGTACGGCTGCAGCACGAGCGCGACCTTGCCGCCGAGGCTGGCCGCCGCCGTCGCGGCGGCCCGCAGGTCCGCGCTGTCCACCCCGCCGCCCGCGCCGTGCGTGAGCAGCAGCAGGAACCTGGCGTCGGGCTGGCGCGAGATCCGCACGCTGGCCGGCCCGGCGACTGTGGAGATCTCCATCACGGCAGCGTAACCGCCAGGCCTGCGCCGCTGGGCTAGGGCAGCCTGGCGAGCTCGACGGTCTCAAGCTGGTTCGAGAAGTAGTTCGTGACCAGCAATGTCCTGCCGTCCGGTTCGAGCGCCAGCTGCCTGGGGAAGCTGCCCGCCTTGATATAGCCGAGCACCGCGGGCCGCCCGGCCAGCGCGTCCGCCACGCCGACCACGGCAAGGGTCGAGGTCGTGCCCGGCCTGGCAAACCTGTCGGAGTCGGCCACCACGATCGTGCGCCCGCCGTTCACCAGCGCGAGCCCGACCGGGTCCGGCCCCACGGTGACCTTCGCGAGCAAGGCTCCGGCCGGCGCCGTGAGCAGCCTGCGCGCGGAGAACGCGAGCAGCGCGTTGCTCTGCCTGGCCGTCACCCAGACCACGCTGCCGCTGGCCGACGTGATGACCCTGACCGGATTGGCGCCGGCCTGCACCGTGGCCAGCACCGACCCGGCCGGGTCGGTCTCGGCCGTCCTGATGCTGATCACCGCCAGCGCGCCCGGCTCACCGATCACCTGCGGCGCCCGGCAGAAGCCCTGGCCGTCGGCCTCGCTGGTCGCGTACAGCAGGCGGCCGCCGGGCGACACCGCCAGCCCGACCGGGCCGGGATCGACCGGGATCTCACCGACCAGCAGGGACCGGCGGAAGCCGCTGGTCAGGGCTCGCTGCAGGTTGAAGACCGCAATCTCGGGCGGGTGGCTGTACTCGAGCGAGACGAACGCGTACCGGCCGTCCGGCGTCACCGCGACCTCGATGGCCCCGCCCTGATGAGCCGGGCCGGCCGCGAGCGTGCCGAGCACGGCGTGCGGCTGCCCTGCCTCGGCGCGGCTCACGCTGATCACCACCGCGCCATCGCCGTCGGCGGCCAGCAGGTACCGGCCGTCGGGGCTGACCGCAAGGCCGAGCGTGACCCCCGGTACCGGCAGCTTCCTGACCAGCTCAGGCTGGCCGGCCGTGCTGTTGCGGAACACTCCGATGCCGGTCACCAGGCTGACGAAGTCCCAGCGGCCGCCGGCCGTGGTGACCACGCCGAATGGCGGCCCGGACACCGAGATCATGGACGTGCGGACGGCGGTCAGCGCCCGGCCGGGCGCGGTGGCAGCGCTGCAGCCGGGAACGCGCACGTGCGCGAGCCTCGCGGCTCTCGGTCCGGCAGGCGCGGCCGCGGTGGAGCACGCCGCGGCCAGCGCGGCCGAGCCGGCCAGCAGGGCGAGCAGGCGTTTCCGCACGCCCGGATCGTACTCGCAGCAGCGTCGCAAAAGCTTTGACATCTAACTCTTGTCTTATCTAAGCTTCATCTCATGACTGAGCAGATCATGCACGGCAAGGTCGCCCTGGTCGTCGGGGCCGGCAGGGGCATCGGCGCGGCCACCGCCGCGGCATTCGCGGGCGCGGGCGCGGCCGTGGTGCTCGCGGGCCGGAACCTGCAGGCGCTTGAGCAGGTGGCCGCGGACATCGCGGCGGCCGGCGGCCGCGCCATCGCGGTGACCGCCGACGTCACCGCCGAGGACTCGGTGCGCGGCCTGGTACGGCACGCGGTCCAGTCCTTCGGCCGGCTGGACGCGGCGTTCAACAACGCCACCGACGGGCCGCTGCCGGCCCCGCTGGCCGAGATCAGCACCGAGGAGTTCGACCGCGGCATCGCGACCAACATCCGCGGCACGTTCCTCGGCATGAAGTATCAGATCCCGGCGATGCTGCAGACCGGCGGCGGCACCATCGTGAACATGGCCTCGCTGGCCGGGCTGAACGGCACCGCGAACCTGGCGGCGTACGTGGCAGGCAAGGCGGGCATCATCGGCCTCACCAAGGTGGCCGCGCTCGACTACGCCGACCAGGGCATCAGGGTCAACGTCGTGGCACCAGGGCCGATCCTGACCCATCACCTGCAGGCGGCGGGGCCGGAGGCGCAGCGGCTGGCCGGGCTGTCCACGCCGATGCGCCGCACCGGCGCTGCCGACGAGGTCGCCGCCGCGGTGCTCTGGCTCTGCTCCCCCGCCGCCTCGTTCATCACCGGCACGGTCATGCCGATCGACGGCGGCCAGTCGGCGGGCAACAAGCCGCCGCAGATGTACCGGCAGGGCCAGGGCATGCAGCCGGCCGGCCAGCGGCAGCAGGGCGGCTAGGCCGCCCTGCTGCCTCATACCATGACGGCATGACCGAATCCGCCGTGAACCTCACCGCCGCGCTCGCCTCGTTCGACGACATCTACAGCCCGCGGATCGTGGCCAGGATGAACGACTACGACGTCCGGGTCGCGCACGCCAAGGGCGAGCATGTCTGGCACGTGCACGAGCACACCGACGAGTTCTTCCTGGTGCTCGACGGCCAGTTCGATGTCGCGGTCAGGGCCGCCGACGGCACCGAGCGGCAGGTGTCGCTGCGCAAGGGCGACGTGTTCGTGGTGCCGAAGGGCACCCAGCACAAGCCGTCGTCGCCGGGCGCCGACATCCTGATGTTCGAGCCGTCTGGCACCTCGTCGACCGGTGACCGGCACGACGGCGCGATTCCCGGGCACGTGGACAGCACCACCGGCCACGAGCTGGGCAGCTAGCGGTCCAGCATCTTCTTCAGGAACTGCCCGGTGTAGCTCTCCTCCACGTTCGCGACCTGCTCCGGCGTGCCGGTCGCGATCACCGCGCCGCCCCGCGAGCCGCCCTCAGGCCCGAGGTCGATCACCCAGTCCGCGGTCTTGATCACGTCCAGGTTGTGCTCGATCACGATCACCGTGTTGCCGCCGTCGACCAGCCGGCCGAGCACGCCGAGCAGCTTCTTGATGTCCTCGAAGTGCAGCCCGGTGGTCGGCTCGTCAAGCACGTAGATGGTCCTGCCGGTGGACCGGCGCTGCAGCTCGGAGGCCAGCTTCACCCGCTGCGCCTCGCCGCCGGAGAGCGTCGGCGCCGGCTGCCCGAGCCTGACGTAGCCGAGCCCGACGTCGACCAGCGTCTTGAGGTGCCGGTGGATCGACGGCACCGGCTCGAAGAATTCGGCCGCCTCCTCGATCGGCATCTGCAGCACGTCCGCGATGCTCTTGCCCTTGTAGTGCACCTGCAGCGTGTCGGTGTTGTACCTGGCGCCGTGACAGACCTCGCACGGCACGTACACGTCGGGCAGGAACTGCATCTCGATCTTGATGGTGCCGTCGCCGGCGCACGCCTCGCACCGGCCGCCCTTCACGTTGAAGGAGAACCTGCCCGGCTGGTAGCCGCGCACCTTCGCCTCGGTGGTCTGCGCGAACAGCTTCCGCACCTGGTCGAAGACGCCGGTGTAGGTCGCCGGGTTGGACCGCGGCGTCCGGCCGATCGGGCCCTGGTCGACGTGCACGACCTTGTCCAGGTGCTGCATGCCGGTCACCCTGACGTGCTTGCCCGGCACGATCCTGGTGCCGTGCAGCTCCTTGGCCAGCGCGCTGTACAGGATGTCGTTCACCAGCGTGGACTTGCCGGAGCCTGATACGCCGGTCACCGCGATGAAGCAGCCGAGCGGAAACGAGACGTCGATGCCGCGCAGGTTGTGCGCGGCCGCGCCCTTGACCGTGACCTCGCGGCCGCGTGCAACCTTCCTGCGCTTGGCCGGCAGCTCGATGGCCTGCCGGCCTGTCAGGTAGGCGCCGGTCAGCGACTCCTTGCTGTCAAGCAGTTCCTGCAGTGGCCCGGACACCACGATGTGCCCGCCGTGCTCGCCGGCGTGCGGGCCGATGTCGACGACCCAGTCGGCCGCCCTGATCGTGTCCTCGTCGTGCTCGACCACGATCAGCGTGTTGCCCAGGTCGCGCAGCCGCAGCAGCGTCTCCAGCAGCCGGTGGTTGTCCCGCTGGTGCAGCCCGATCGACGGCTCGTCCAGCACGTACAGCACGCCGACCAGGCCGGAGCCGATCTGGGTGGCCAGCCTGATCCGCTGCGCCTCGCCGCCGGCCAGGGTGGCCGACGCCCGGTCCAGGGTCAGGTAGTCGAGGCCGACGTCGAGCAGGAAGCCGAGCCTGGCGTTGACCTCCTTGAGTATCCGGCCGGCGATCTGCATGTCCCGGTCGGACAGCTCAAGCGTGAGCAGCAGCTTGGCCATCTCGCCGATCGGCAGCGCGCAGATGTCCGCGATCGACCTGCCGTCGACCTTGACCGCCAGCGCCACCGGCTTGAGCCGCGCGCCCTTGCATGCCGGGCACGGCACCTCGCGCATGAACCCGGCGAACCGCTCCCGGCTCGAGTCGCTCTCCGCCTCGGCATGCCGGCGCTCGATGTAGGTGATCGCGCCCTCGAAGTTGGTGTAGTACGAGCGCTCCCTGCCGTACCGGTTCTTGTACTTGACGTGCACCTGGTCGCCGAAGCCGTACAGCAGCGCGTGCTTGGCCTCGGCGGACAGCCTTGACCACTTGGTGTCGATGGTGAACCCGAGCGCGTCGCCGAGCGCGGCGATCAGCCGGATGAAGTAGTCGCTCACGTGCCCGCCGGCCCAGACCGCGATGGCGCCGCCGGCCAGCGTCTGGTCCGGGTCGGACACCACAAGCTCCGGGTCGACCTCCATCTTGGTGCCGAGCCCGGTGCATTCGGGGCAGGCGCCCCACGGCGAGTTGAACGAGAACGACCGCGGCTCGAGTTCGTCGAACGACAGGTCGTCGTACAGGCAGGCCAGGTGCTCGGAAAACATCCGCTCCCGGTGCGGGTCGTCCTCGGCCAGGTCGACGAAGTCGACCACGACCACCCCGCCGGCCAGCGACAGCGCGGTCTCCACCGAGTCGGTCAGCCGCCTGCGGTTGGACTCCTTCACCTCGAGCCGGTCGACGATCACCTCGATCGTGTGCTTCTCGTACTTCTTCAGCGCCGGCAGGTCACCGGACACCGCGGTGTCCAGCCTGATCACGTTGCCGTCCACCCTGGCCCTGGAGAAGCCCTTGGTCTGCAGCTCGCGCAGCATCTCGGTGTACTCGCCCTTGCGGCCGCGCACCACCGGGGCGAGCACCTGGAACCTGGTGCCCTCGTCGAGTTCGAGCAGCCGGTCCACGATCTGCTGCGGGCTCTGCCTGGCGATCGGCCGCCCGCAGACCGGGCAGTGCGGCTTGCCGACCCTGGCGAACAGCAGCCGCAGGTAGTCGTAGACCTCGGTGATCGTGCCGACCGTGGACCGCGGGTTGCGGCCGGCCGCCTTCTGGTCGATGGACACCGCAGGGGACAGCCCGTCGATGAAGTCCACGTCTGGCTTGTCCATCTGGCCGAGGAACTGCCTGGCGTACGCCGACAGCGACTCGACGTACCGGCGCTGGCCCTCGGCGAAGATGGTGTCGAAGGCGAGGCTTGACTTGCCGGAACCGGACAGCCCGGTGAACACGATCATCGCGTCTCTTGGCAGGTCGAGCGACACATCCTTCAGGTTGTGCTCGCGCGCGCCGCGGACGACGAGACGGTCTGCCACTTTGCCCTCAGTTCTTGTGAATCTTCCTGAAGCTTCCAGATCCGGCGCATGCGTGACGGGCAGCAAGACGCGTCGTCATCGTATCCGGGGGCTCTGACATTTCGTTCCGCGTTTTGCCGCCACCCGGCGCCGCGGACCGCCAATACCAACCGGACCAGCCCGGCGCGCATTCCGGGCCGGCGCGCATTCAGCACCCGCCCGACGACGTGATCATGGGCTCCATCCGGCTATAGCCGGATGGAGCCCATGATCACGCGGTTCTGGCGGCGCGCGGCGGGCGGCGGGCGACTCCAGGTCAGCGCACGGTGAGCGTCGCGGTCTTGGTGATCAGCATGCTGGTCAGCGTCACCGCGTGCGGTCCGGCCGGCAGCCGGAGCCGGGCCAGGCTGAGCCTGGCGGTCACCACGCCCGCCGGGCTGGCGGTCAGCGTGCGCAACC
>JASHQL010000439.1 GCA_030039155.1 Streptosporangiaceae bacterium
AAAGCGGGTCAGTCTGCGTGCACGGAGAAATGCTCGATAACCGGGTTCGCGAGCAATTCGGCGGCCAGCTTCGCCATCTGGGCGACTGCGCTTTCGTCGGCCTGACCTGCGAGTTCGAGCTCGAAGCGCTTGCCCTGGCGTACCGAGCTGACCTGATCGAAACCGAGCCTGTGACAAGCACTGACGATTGCCTCGCCTTGCGGGTCATGGATTTCCGGTTTCAGCATCACATCGATCACGACTCTTGCCACCACGGCAGGCTACCGCGAACCAGATCAGTGCCTTGCCGTCCAGCCGCCCGGTGGGTGCTTCGTCAATTTGGCAGCGAGAAAGAGCGGCTTGCCCGGCCGGCCAGTTCGGCCCGCGGCGGATTGGCCGCGGAGCGTGTCCCGGCAATCTGCTGTTGCAAGCCGTCGCCAGATGACTACGCATGGTAACGTGCCCACCATTGACTGGCGGGGCGGGGTCACTGAGAGCAACAACTAGCCAGCGTAAATGCAAGCGTCGCGACGGCCCGAGCTTGACCGCCCGAGCGAACGGATGACCAAGCCGGCGCGGCAAAGCCGACAGGAAGGTGGTCATCCATGCGTAACCGCTTTACCAGGGCGTGCTACGCGGTGGCGGCAGTGGTGGCCGTTACCACGACGCTCGGTCTCTCCGCCGCTGGTGCAGCCGACGCCTCGACGACGCATGTCAAGCCGAACGCTACGCCGTCGTGTGGCGGCGGCTGCTTCAACCTGTACAACCTGAAGTACACGCCCGATTTCGTGCAGACCAGCATCGGCGGGCGCTCGAATGTGGGCAACATGATCGGGCTGACCCAGGCCAGCAACGCCTCTCCTGGCCAGGACTTCGTGGCCAACGAGGTCGGCCTGGTGACGGTCATGTGCGCCAACTGGCCGGCTCCCGGCAGCCTCAGCCCGAACTCCTACGCGTGCCTCAACTACGCGTTCCCGTACTACCTGTTCGGGGTGTTCGAGGCCAACTACTCGCCGCTCGGCGCGCCGACCGACCTGTGCGCAGGGCTGGCGAAGCCTGCTTACGCCTGGGAGGAAGTCACGCTGCAGCGGTGCGGCTCGCTGCAGACCGAGTGGGTTCCCGACACCAACAACTTCGCCAGCTACTTCATGGGCGTGCTGAACGTGGTGCCGTGGATCAACGCCTCCGACACGCCGTCCAGCCACCCGCTGGTGCTCACCGCTACCAGGACGAGACACCACCCGCTGGCGGTCAGCCCTGAGGGCCGGTACAGCGATGGCACCGTCATCGACACCCAGCAGTTTGGCATCATCCCCGGCATCCTGCCCTAGTCAGGAGTCGGGACTGCTGGTCTGCTGACCAGCGCTGCACCACAGTCGCCCCGGCCCGCCGCACCCGCGGTGAGCCGGGGCGACTGCTTGCTGCCTGGCCGCCGGGCGAGCGACGGTGCCGCGGACATGGCCGCGCAACGGCGGGGTACCGTGATTTGTGGGTGCGGTGCCGGCGTTTCGTGACTTGCGTCACCGCGGGAACTGAGGTGTCAGCGCCGCTTGACCGCCTCCGGAACCCGCCGGGTACTGTCACAGCGACACGACGGACGACCGGCTACGACGCCACGCGAGCCAGCATGGCGCGGCGGCCGGTCACGAGCATGCAAGGAGTGGCACGTGGCCGTCAAAGATGCCGGGCAAGCTGCCTCCAGTCAGTCACGCGGGGCGAGAGGCAGGGCGAGCCGGTCAGCAGCAGCAGTCGCGGACAGGCCGCCTGAGCAGGCCGAGCTTGTCCAGCTGCTGACCCCGGAAGGGGAACGGGTCAAGCACCCCGACTACCCGCTTGATATCACCGCTGCCGAGGTCAAGGGACTGTACCGGGACCTGGTCATCGTCCGCCGGATCGACTTCGAAGCCATCGCCCTGCAGCGGCAGGGTGAGCTGGGCATCTGGGCATCGCTGCTTGGCCAGGAGGCAGCGCAGGTGGGCTCGGGCCGCGCGCTCGGCCCGCGGGACATGGCGTTCCCGACCTACCGGGAGCACGGCGTGGCCTGGTGCCGCGGTCTGGACCCGATGAAGCTGCTCGAGCTGTTCCGCGGCGTCAGCCACGGCGGCTGGGACCCGACCGAGCACAACTTCCACCTGTACACGATCGTGATCGGCAGCCAGACGCTGCATGCCACCGGCTACGCCATGGGCATCCAGCGCGACGGCGCTGTCGGCGAGGACGGGGAGGCGGTGATCGTCTACTTCGGCGACGGCGCCACCAGCCAGGGCGACGTGAACGAGGCCTTCATCTACGCATCGGTGAACAACGCGCCCGTGGTGTTCTTCTGCCAGAACAACCAGTGGGCCATCTCCGAGCCGCTGGAGCGGCAGAGCCGGGTGCCGCTGTACCAGCGCGCCAGCGGCTTCGGCTTCCCCGGCGTGCGGGTCGACGGGAACGACGTCTTTGCCTGCCTGGCGGTCACCAGGAAGGCGATGCAGGCCGCGCGGGAGGGACAGGGCCCGACGCTGATCGAGGCCTATACCTACCGGATGGGCGCGCACACCACCACCGACGACCCGACCAGGTACCGGCTCTCGGCGGAGCTCGAGGCGTGGAAGCTGAAGGACCCGATCGAGCGGGTCAAGCAGTACCTCATCCGCACCGAGCAGGTCGAGATGTCGTTCTTCGACGAGGTCGACGCGGAGGCCGCCGAGGTCGGCGGCCAGGTCCGCGCCGCCTGCCAGACCATGCCGGACCCGCTGCCTGAGTCGATGTTCGACGACGTGTACACAAGCCGGACCGCCCAGAATGCCGCTGAGCGTGCCGAGTTCGATGCCTACCTGGACTCCTTCGTCGGCGAGGAGGCCGCGCGATGACCACGCTCACGCTGTCGAAGGCACTCAACGAGGGACTGCGCAAGGCGCTGGAGAACGACCCCAAGGTGCTCATCATGGGCGAGGACGTCGGCAAGCTCGGCGGCGTCTTCCGGGTCACCGACGGCCTGCAGAAGGACTTCGGCGAGGCCAGGGTGGTCGACACCCCGCTGGCCGAGTCGGGCATCGTCGGCACCGCCATCGGCCTCGCGCTGCGCGGCTACCGGCCGATCTGCGAGATCCAGTTCGACGGCTTCGTGTTCCCGGCCTTCGACCAGATCGTCTGCCAGCTAGCCAAGATGCGCTACCGGTCGCTCGGCAAGCTCAGCCTGCCGGTCGTGATCAGGATCCCGTTCGGCGGTGGCATCGGTGCCGTCGAGCATCACAGTGAGTCTCCAGAGGCGCTGTTCGCGCACACGCCGGGCCTGCGGGTGGTCTCCTGCGGCGACCCGGCCGACGCGTTCGCGATGATCCAGCAGTCGGTGAACTCCGACGACCCGGTGATCTTCTTCGAGCCCAAGCGCAGGTACTGGGACAAGGCCGAGGTCGACGTGGCCGAAGGGCTCGCCGCCGCGCTGCCGCTTGACCGGGCAAGGGTGCTGGTGCCAGGCAGCGACGTCACCGTGCTGACCTACGGCCCGATGGTGCGCACCTGCGCGGAGGCGGCCGTGGCCGCCGCGCAGGACGGCAGGTCGCTCGAGGTCATCGACCTGCGGTCGCTGGCGCCGCTGGACACCGCAACCATCGTCGAGTCGGTGCGCAAGACCGGCAGGTGCGTGGTCGTGCACGAGGCGGTGGTCACCGGCGGGCTCGGCGCGGAGATCGCGGCGCGGATCACCCAGGAGTGCTTCTACCAGCTGGAGGCCCCGGTGCTGCGAGTAGGCGCGTACACCACCCCGTACCCGCCGTCCAGGCTCGAGGAGCACTACCTGCCCGACCTGGACCGGGTCCTTGATGCCGTCGACCGCACGTTCGGCTACTGAGGGGACACCCATGGCAGAGCGGAAGCAATTCAAGCTGCCCGATGTCGGCGAGGGCCTGACCGAAGCCGACATCATCAAGTGGCACGTCCAGCCGGGCGACACCATCACGGTGAACCAGATCATCGTGGAGATCGAGA
>JASHQL010000440.1 GCA_030039155.1 Streptosporangiaceae bacterium
GGACAGCCTGATGACATCGTCGGCGCTGGTGTGCTGGACGGCGTTCTCTAGCAGCGCGTCAAGCGCCAGTCCGAGTCGCTCCCGGTCCGCCTGCACGACGATGTGCTGCAGCCGGCCAAGTTCCCAGCGCCGCGGCGCGGCCGCCCGCCACCTGCGCAACGACTCGGTGACGAGCCCGGCAAGCGCAACCGATTCGAGCTGCAGGAAGCCCTGGTTCTGCGCCGCGGCGATCAGCAGCAGCCGCTCGCTCAGCAGCTTGAGCCGGTTCAGCTCGCCGACGACCACGTGGATGTCCCGGCGCTGTTGCCGGCCTGCCAGCTGCGCGGCGAGCAGCTCGGCGTGCCCGAGCGCGATCGTGATCGGGGTCCTGAGCTGATGGGATGCGTCTTGCAGGAATTCCTGCTGCGCATGCAGCAGCTGCGCGTTTGAGCTGCTCAGCTCGCCGAGCTGGGCGTTTGCCGCCTGCCTCCGGTGCGCATGCCAGACCATCGCCCAGAACATCGCGGCCATCAGCGGCACCTTCGCCAGCGCCGCCCAATCCTGCCGCCCATCGGCCACGTCGATGCCGATGGCCAGCGTGGTGGTCGCGGCGACTGCGGCAAGCAGCATCGCGGTGGGCAGTTTCGGCCAGACCCTGAACCCGTACAGCACGGCCAGGCTGATCCAGATGAGGTAGAACGGCACGGTCTCCCAGCTTGCGAAGACCACGATCGCGACCAGGCCGAGCAGCCAGATCACCAGCCAGCCGAGCTCGGCAAGCTTGGCAGCCGGCTGCCGCAGCCCTTCCTGATCAGCGCCGCCCTGTGGGGACGACGCCACTGGACCCTCCCGGTCAGCCGGCGAGCTGATATCCAGCACCGCGCACCGTCCTGATCAGGTGAAATCCGAGCTTGGACCGGAGCCGTCCGACGCAGACGTCCACCACGTTGGAGCCAGGGTCGAAGTCGATGCCCCAGATGCTGGCCAGCAGCTCGTCCTTGGGCACCGACTCGCCCTGGTGCTCCACCAGCTCCCTGAGCAGCAGGAACTCAAGCCTGGTCAGGGAGACCGGGCCGTTGCCCATGTCGGCCTGCAGCCTGGACAAGTCAAGCACCAGGTCGCCGGAATGAATGGTGCCGCTGCTGGCGGGCGCGCGCAGCTGTACCCGGACCCTGGCCAGCAGTTCGGCCAGCGAGAACGGCTTGGTCAGGTAGTCCTGCGCGCCCAGTTCCAGGCAGCTCACCTTGGCCTGCACATCCTGCACGCAAGACAGCATGAGCACCGGCAGGTGCTGATCGCGCTCCCGCAATCGGGCCAGCGTGGCCCGGCCGTCAAGGCCGGGCATCATCAGGTCGAGTATGGCCATCGCGTAGTGCTGGCGTTCGGCGAGCGCGAGCGCTGCCGCCCCGTCAGCGGCCAGGTCGGTCTGATAGCCGGCCTCCGCGAGCGCGCGCCCCACGAGGTCGCGGATCTTCGGCTCGTCGTCGACGACGAGGATCCGCGCTCTGGTCGGGGTCAGAGCATGCGGGGCTACGGTCATCTGTGCTGCTTCACCTGTACAGCGGGCGGCCGCGGCGTGCCCAGGTCAGACAGGTAGCCATCGGCCGTTTCGGGGGCGTCAGCAAGCAGATCTACTCCATCAGGACATCACTGGTCAAGGAGACACGGCCTGCAATCCTTTGCGGCGATCGAACTGCAGTTTGTTTCCATGGTCTTGAACAGCCTGCGGGCTGAGGATAACAGGACGGCGACGATTCGCTGAGCGACAGCTCAGGGCCGACAGGACCGAATGGGTGGCTTCGCCCCGGTTCTCCAGGTGATCATGACAATTTCGTCATCAAGCTCGCCCATGCTTGCCCCTGCCTGCTGGCATTCGCAAGATCAGACCTAAAGAACTCCGCCCACCCGCCGCCCGACGGCGGGCGGGCGTTCGTGCTCGCCGCGACGGAGCGAGGTGGTGACTGGTGTCTTTGCCGGTCCGGATAGGGACCCTTATCGTGGCATTCCTTCTCGTGGCCGCCGGAGGGGCATTCCTGGTCGTCCACTACTTCCTCTTCAAACCGCCGACCGAGGTGTTCAATGCCGGCCCGTCCGGCCAGGTCAACATCACGATGCAGGAGGACCCGCAGAACACGGTGTCCACGCACCCTGACTGGGTGTCGTACTTCATCAAGAACCCGACCACCGGCAAGTGGGATCACACCACGATCTTCCAGGTGCCCGCGAACACCAGGATCAACATGACGATCCTCGGCTACGACGGCTGCACCCCGCTGCGGAACCCGTTCTGGGGCAAGGTGACCGGCACGATCGGCGGCTACGAGCTGGTCAACGGCAAGAAGGTGCGGGTGCTGAACTCCTACTCCGGCTGCAACGTCGGGCACACGTTCTCTATCCCCGGCATCGGGCTGAACGTGCCGATGGGCTCGCCGTCGCTGAGCGCCACCCTGTGCGGCACCTCGCCGTGCACCTCGGGGCCGCATGCCGTGATGCAGTTCAGCTTCATGACGCCGAAGGCCACCGGCACCTACTTCTGGCAGTGCCGCATCCCGTGCGGCGGCGGGTTCATCGACGGGTTCGGCGGTCCAATGCAGACGATCGGATTCATGACCGGCAACATGGAGGTGGTGAGCTGATGGCCGCCGAGGCTGAGGCCGCGCCGCAGGGCACCGAGGCTGCAGAGCCGAACCACGGCCTGCGGATCTTCCTGATCTGGCTGCCCATAGCCGTGGCGGCGGACCTGCTGCTCTGGTTCGTGTATGGCCCGCACATGCCGCCAGGTGACATGGCTTCCGCGGCGAACGGCCAGCAGTTCGACATCAAGGTGATGTCGGTGATGGCCGCGCCGGTGATGGCCTTCGTACTGACGTACGCTGCCTACGCGCTGATCGTCTGGCGGCAACGGCCAGGCGACGACACCGACGGCCCGGCGATTCACGGGAACACCAAGATCCAGGCCACCTGGATCACCGTGACCTCAGTGATCGTGCTGGCGCTGTTCGGGTTCGGCACCTACGAGCTGGCGAACCCGCACAGCGCCGGGGCCGGCTCAGGCGAGGGACCGAGCCCGATCTGGAAGCCGCCGGTAGCGGCCAGCAAGATCCTGCAGATCCAGGTGATCGCGCAGCAGTGGAAGTTCACCTACCGCTACCCCAAGCAGTACGACTACTTCGAGACCAACCAGCTGGTGCTGCCGGCTGACACCTGGGTCCAGTTCAACGTGACCTCGCTCGACGTGATCCACAGCTTCTGGGCTTACCAGCTCGGGGTGAAGGCGGATGCCAACCCCGGCGTGAACAACATCGCCTACTCCGAGCCGACGCAGCTCGGCACGTTCGTGGTGCGCTGCGCCGAGCTGTGCGGGCTTTGGCACGGCGCGATGTTCGACTACGGGCATGTCGTCACCCAGGCTCAGTTCCGCCTGTGGGCCACCAGGACGGAAACTCAGCTCGCCGACGTCACCGCCCTGCTCCCGCCGTACGCGACCACCTACGACCCGACAGTGATCAAGCAGATGAGCGCCGCCATGGTCAAGGGCGGCCTGACCGGCGCGCCCGGCTTGTTCTACCCGCCGCAAGACCCGGTGCAGCCATGACAAGGCGGCCGGCGACTGATGATGGAGAGGTGACCGAATGGCCAGCGTAATCCAGAGCGGCAGCGGGCAGCGGGTCGGCGGGGCGGCTCCGGTGGCGTGGTGGCGCCGGCCGGCCATGCACACCGCGCTGGTGGGCGCGGTGATCGGCTACCTGCTCGGGCACCTGCTCGGCAACTTCCTGGAGAGCAGCAGCACGGCTGCCACCTACCCGAACCTGGTGCTGTCCGATGACTCTGACTGGCCGATCGTGTGCGGCTACCTGCTGGCGGTGGTCGGCTGGTTCGTCGGGCTCGGCGTGTTCAACGACCTGGTCAGGCAGATGCTCGGCAGGCCGGTGCGCAACGGCAACGCGCGCCCAGAGCCTGGCGGGGTGGCCAAGTACTTCAGGTTCACGCTCGACCACAAGGTGGTTGGCATCCAGTACCTGGTCGGCATGATCATCTACTTCTGCACGGCCGGCCTGTTCGCGATGGCGATCCGGTCAGAGTTGCTCTCGCCGACGCACCACTTGTTCACCTCCCAGGTCTACATCGAGATCGTCGGCGAGCACGGCACGATGATGATGATGCTGATGACCTCGGTCATCCTCGGCCCGTTCGGGAACTACCTGGTGCCGATCATGATCGGCTCCAAGCGGGTGGCGTTCCCGCGGATCGAGGCGCTGTCGTTCTGGATCACCCCGTGCGCGTTCATCATCCTGCTGTCCGGCCTGCTGATCGGCGGGTTCCCGTTCGGCTGGACCGGGTACGCGCCGCTGTCCATCCAGGCGACGGTCGGCGCGGACTCGTACGCGATCGCGTTCGGGCTGATGGGCATCTCGATTGTCCTGGCCGGCTTCAACATCATCGTGACGGTCATCTGCTACCGGGCGCCCGGCATGCGGTGGAGCCGGATCCCGATGTTCGTCTGGTCGATGATCGCGACCTCGTTCCTGATGGTGCTCGCCGGGCCGGTGCTGGTCGGCGGCATGTACATGATCATTTCCGACCGGGCGGCGCAGACCGCGTTCTTCGCCGACCAGCTCGGCGGCAGCAGTTACCTGTACCAGGACGTGTTCTGGTTCTTCGGCCATCCCGAGGTGTACATCCTGGCGCTACCGGGCTTCGGCATCGTGTCGGAGATCCTCCCGGTGTTCACACGCAAACCGCTGTTCGGCTACAAGGTGGCGGCGGCTGGCATGATCGGCGTGACGCTGCTCAGCTTCTTCGTTTGGCAGCATCACCTGTTCGACAGCGGCATCGACCCGGACATGCGGCCGCTGTTCATGCTCACCACCGAGCTGATCTCGATCCCGACCGGGTTCATCTACCTGGTGGCGCTCGGCACGCTCTGGAAGGCCAAGATCAGATTCTCGGTGCCGATGCTGTTCGCGCTCGGCATGTACTTCAACTTCCTGATCGGCGGCATCTCCGGGGTGTACCTGTCGGACGTCCCCGCGGACACCACCGAGCACGGCAGTTTCTTCGTGATGGCCCACTTCCACTACACGATCA
>JASHQL010000441.1 GCA_030039155.1 Streptosporangiaceae bacterium
AGCTGGCCGTCGGTCGAGCCGGCCGACGACTACACGGCGAATTCACTGCTGGCGTTCGCGCTGGCCGCCGCGCCCGCCGGGCACGGGCCGCAGCGCTAGCCAGCGGGCCTGCATTCGCTAGCGGCCCGGTGCATTCCCTAGCGGGCCGACGCGCCCGCATTCGCTAGCGGCCCGGTGCCGCCGGCGTGTAGAGGCTGACCAGCGCGGCGAGGGTTTCCTTGGTGTGCGCCATCCGCTCGGCGCCGACGATCGCCACCAGCCGGGCGTCCACGTCGACGACCGTCCTGTACACGGTTTCCGATGCTGCCCTGCCCCGCTCGGTGAGCGTGAGCCGCATCCGCCGCCGGTCGGCCGGGTCCTCGGTCCGGTCGACGTAGCCGCGGATGACCAGGGTGTCCACCAGCCCGCTACCGGTCTGCTTCGACACGCCCAGGTCGGAGATGACGTCGCCGAGTGGCGCGCCGTCCGGTTCGAGCAGCCCGAGCACGTAGCCGCCGTTGGCGGGCATGTCGGTGAAGCCCGCCTCGATGAGCGCGTCCCTGATGAACATGCCGTAGACGCTGCGGCCGGGCCGCAGCAGCACCGGCAGCACCACTTCCGGAGCAAATCGCGGATCGTCGGTCATGCCCGCAGCATACGGACCACTGCGGGATTGGTCAACTAAATTGACTGTCTGGAGTCCGGACCGCCAATCTACCCGGCGGCGAGCAGCCTGGTCAGCGCGGCCGGGATGTCGGCGAGCCTGCGCACCGGCAGACTGATCCCGCCGCCGGCCCTGGCCAGCCCGCTGGCCGCGGCCGCGGATTCAGGCGTCGGCAGCGGGCACAGCACGTGCAGCCGGTCGAGGCCGGCCAGCGAGGCCGCCGGGTCCGCGCCGGTGGTGTGCAGGCAGTCGGACAGCAGCAGGCCGACCCGCTGGTCGGCCCGCGCCGACGCGAGCTGCGCGGCTGCCGCGCGGAGCGCGGCCGCCAGGTCGGTCAGGCCGTGCCCGCGCAGCGCCAGCAGGTCGCCGACCAGCTTGTCGGCGGCCTGCTGCTGGCCGTGCCGCTGCAGCACGCTGACCTGGCTGCCGAACGACAGCACCGCGGTGTCGATGCGCTGGCTGTCGGCGAGCACGACGCTGGCCGCGGTGACCGCGGCGATCGCGAGTGCCTGGCCGGACATCGAGCCGCTCGCGTCGACCAGCAGGCAGACGGCCCGCCGGTCGGCGCGCCAGGTCCTGGTGACCAGCTCGTCTGACCTGGGCGGCCAGCCGGCTGGCTGTCGCTCGATGGTCAGCTCGAGGTCGAGGTCACCGTCGGTCCTGCTGGCCGGTGCCAGCCGCCTGGTGCCCCGGCCCGGCCGCCCGCCGGTCGCGGCGAGCCGGACGAACACCCTGGCCGCCAGCTTGCGCGCGGCCGCGCGCAGTTCCCTGTCGGTGGCCAGCGCCAGGTCGGCCAGCAGCGCCGCCGCGGCGTCCGGGTCGGCGGCCAGCATCGCCTCGACCGCGGCCAGGTCAAGCTCGCCGACCTCGGGGGACACGTCCGCGAACCCTGGATGCCGCGCGGCAAGCTCGGCCCTGCTGGTTGTCCGCCTGCTGCCGCCGCCGCGGCGGTCGCGGCGCAGGCTCGATCTGGAGACGCGGCCCGCCGCCGCAGGCGGCGGGCCGTCAGCTTTTCCCTGGCCGTCCGGTTCGTCCTGGGCATCCAGGCCACTGCGCGGCGACGGCTCGGCTGCGGGCCACAGCTCGGCCAGCAGCTCGTCGAGCACCGATTCCGGGGTCCGGTCGCAGCCGTCGGCCAGCCGGATCCGGCCAGACAGCGCCGCGTGCGCGGCGTCCGCAGCGGTGCCACGGATCAGGCCAGGCTCGCCGCGCAGCGCGGTCAGGCCGCTGATCAGCAGCACCAGGTCGATGGCGCCGCGGACCGACGAGCCCATCCGCACGTCGCGATGCTCGCGGGTGGCCCTGGTCAGCGTCACCGCGAAGTCCACGACCTGGCCGTTCTGCCCGGTCAGCGCCGTGGTGATCTGCCGCTCGGCGGCCGCGTCCTGATAGCCGAGCACCACCCGGCAAATCCGGTCAGCGATCGCCTGGCTGACCCTGGCGGTGCCGATCGCGTCGAACGGGTTCATCGCGGCGATCAGCCGGAAGCCGGGATCGGCGCTGACCAGGCCCAGCCTCGGCACCGCGATCTCGCCCTCGGCAAGCACGGTGATCAGGACATTGAGGGTCTCTTCCGGTACCCGGTTGAATTCCTCCAGGTACAGCAGGCTGCCGGCCCGCATCGCCTGCAGCAACGGCCCGTCGGTGAAGCTGGCCGGCACGTAGCCGCCGGTCAGCACCAGCGCCGGGTCGTACTGGCCGACGAGCCTGGCCGGGGTGAGCTCCGCGTTCCCTTCCGCGAAGACCACGGTCCGGCCAAGCTCGGCGGCGATGTCCCGCAGCAGCGTCGACTTGCCGGTCCCTGGCGGTCCCTCGATCACCACGTGCCTGGCGGCCTGCAGCGCGACCGTCAGCACCTCGCGCTCGCGCCGCAGGCCGACGACCGGCACCTGACCAGAAGCTGGACGCACGTCGGCTCAGCTGTCGTGCAGGATGAGGCCCCTGATGTTCTTGCCGTTCAGCAGGTCCTCAAAGCCCTGGTTGATCTGGTCCAGCGAGTAGGTGGTGGTGATCAGCTCGTCGAGCTTGAGGTCACCTGACTGGTAGAGCTGCACCATCAGCGGGATGTCGTTGTACGGGTCGCCGGAACCGAAGATGCTGCCCTGGATCCGCTTCTCCATCAGCGTCAGCAGCGTGCTGTTGATCTGGATGTTGTTGGAGACCAGGTCGGCCAGGCCGGTGATGACCACGGTGCCGGCCTTGCGCACGGTGTTCAGCGCGTCGTTGACCAGCTCGGTGGTGACCGTGCCTGCGGTGACGATCGCCTTGTCGGCCATCACGCCCCTGGTCAGCCCGTGGATCGCCATCGCCGCCTCGCCCGCGGTGGCGAAGCTGTGCGTCGCGCCGAGTTGCTCGGCGGCCTCGCGCTTGTTCGGCAGCGGGTCGACCGCCACCACGTTGCGCGCCCCGGCCAGCGCCGCGCCCTGCACCGAGTTGATGCCGATGCCGCCGATGCCGTAGATCACGATGGTGTCGCCTGGCTCGACCGCGGCCGCGTGCACCGCGGAACCCCAGCCGGTTGGCACGCCGCAGCCGATCAGCGCGACCTTGTCGAGTGGCACGTCGTTGTCGATCGGCACGCAGGACAACTCCGACACCACCGCACGGTCGGCGAAGGTGCCGAGCATGCAGAACCCGCCGACGTCCTCGCCGGCTGCGTCATGGAACCGGTAGGTGGCGTCGAGCAGGTGCCCGTCCAGGATGGTGGCACCGAGGTCACACAGGTTGGACCTGCCGGTCGCGCACCACCGGCAGTGCCCGCAGACCGGCAGGAACGAGCAGATGATGTGGTCGCCAGGCTTGACCCTGGTGACGCCGGGACCGACCTCCTCGATGATGCCGGCGCCCTCGTGCCCGCCGACGATGGGGTAACGGGGTACCAGGTCACCGTTGCGCAGGTGCTCGTCGGAGTGGCAGATCCCGGACGCCACCCACTTGATCAGGACCTCACCGGTCTTGGGCGGGTCAAGCTCAAGCTCGGTGACCTCCCAGTCCTGCCCGATGGCGCGCATAACCGCAGCCCTGGTCTTCATCCGTGCTCCTGACTGATTGGGTGATGTTTCGTCACACATTAGGGCCGGGATGCTCCGGCTGGCCAGAGGTAACCAATCGCTTGCTTGGTTGGCTAGCTTGCCTCTTGCTGGCCCATCAGCGCTGGTAGCAGCCCCGTCAGGGCAGGGCGAAGACCTTCGCCGCGTTGCCGCCCCAGGCCGCCGCGACCAGGTCCTGGCCGCAGCCGGCACCAAGCAGCACCTTTTCCAGGGAACGCGCGTTGCGCTCGACTCCTGGCACGCCGGGCCAGTCGGTCCCGAAGATCATCTTGGCCGCCAGCCTGGGCAGCGACCTGCCGTAGTAGTCGGGCAGCCGCTGCGGCGGGAGGCCGGAAACCTCGAGCCAGACGTTCGCCCGCTGCAGCGCGAGGAACGCGGCCTGCTCGTACCACCAGCCACGGCCGCCGTGCGCCAGCACCACGGTCAGGTCAGGGAAGTCCCGCAGCACCGGGTCGAGCAGGATCGGGTCGGCGTAGGCGTTGGCCGAGCCGGCGAACGTCGAGGTGCCGCAGTGCACGATCACCGGCAGGCCATGCTGCTCTGCCCACGAGTAGGCCGGGTAGAGCATCCGGTCGCTGGCCTCGAAGCCGCCGTGCACCGGGTGGATCTTGCAGGCAATCGCGCCGAGGCCGACCTGCCGGGCCAGCTCGGCGGCCACCGGGTAGTGCAGGTGCGGGTTCAGGTTCGCGACCACCCGGAACCTGGCCGGGTTGTGCTCGAGCAGTGGCAGCACGTCCTCGATGGGCTGGATGCCGGTGCTCTTCGGGCTGTACTCGGTGAACAGCAGCACGTGGTCGGCGCCCTGGGCGGCGAAGTGCGCGTCGATGGCTTGCGGCCGCGGCCAGCCATCGGCATCGAACAGCTCGCCGAGCGGCACCTCGCCGCCGAACGTCTGCACCCAGGCCAGCCAGTCCGCCGAGAGCGTCTGCAGCCTGGCCACATGCACGTGCGCGTCAACCAGCAGCCGCCCGTCAAGCATGCAGGCACAGTAACCGGCTGCGGCCTGGCGGCGGCAGCCGGCGGCGCGACCGGACGTCGGGCAGCCGCTCCGGGCGCAGGCCGAAGAACATGCCGAACATGACCGCCAGGTCCAGGATCGCGATCAGGCCGCCGATGTACGGCCCGGGGCCGCCGAGCCAGGCCAGGTAGCCGCAGAACGACAGCACGATCACCAGCGCGCCGAGGGCCCGAGGCCGGCCGGTCTGCGCCAGCCGCTCCGGCACCTCGTACGGCGCCCGCTCGACGTAGGCGGCGGTGGCAGCCTTCTCCTGGGCGATCTTCAGCCACAGGTCGTACAGCTCGGGAGCCTGCTCGCGCAGCGCGATTGCCTGCTCGACCGTCGGGATCTCGGCCTGAGCCGGGATATCGGCCGGAGCCTGGGGCTGCGGATCTGGCGCGGAGCGGGGGTCGCGGGGGGCACGTGCAGGGGAAGTTGAGGGCTGGGGGATCCGGTCGGTGTCGGTCATCGCGGTAATGTCACTCCGCTCTTGGTGTGCGCACGCATGGCGTCCTGGTGGGCGCTCATGATCGTGCTCATCGCCGCACGAAGCGGGTCGTCCTCCTCCTGCGGCGGGGGACTGGGCGGAAGGACTGGGCGAAATGCCCGGTAAATCGCCGTGCCGGTCAGGTCGAAGATCGCCGCGATGCCCATCGTGAGCACCAGCACCCGGCGAGCTGACCTCTCCGTCGGCATACCAAGATCGGTTCCCGCTGGCTCGGCGGCGAAACGGTCACCGCGGCTGCCGGCCGTGTGACATTTCATCGATTCTGGTGCCCCTGATGTCCGGTTCGTCGCTTACGTAACCACGAGAATCGATGAAATCTCCGACAAGCCCGAGCTACGGGCGGGCCCGAGCTACGAGCCGGTCGCAGCTACGGGCAGGCCCCAGCTACCGACAGGCCGGAGCTACGAGCAGGTCCACTCGATCAGGCCGGCGATCGCGGGGTTGGCTGCCTTGCCGTCCAGGTGCGCGTCCGCATAGGCCAGCTCGCCCGACCCGTCACGGTACAGGTACAGGATCTCCTTGCCCGAGGTCGCGCGGGCCGACCGCGAG
>JASHQL010000442.1 GCA_030039155.1 Streptosporangiaceae bacterium
GTTCGGCTCATGGTTCGGCGGAACGCCGGACGGCACCTGGTTCGCGCCAGGCAGGGTGAACCTGATCGGCGAGCACACCGACTACAACGGCGGGTTCGTGCTGCCGTTCGCGGTCGGATCCGGGGTCGCGGTAGCGGCCAGCCGCCGCGACGACGGCATGCTCAGGCTGTGCTCGAGCCTGACCGGCGGCGAGCTCGTGCAGGCGCCGCTGCCCGGCCTGCGGCCCGGGGCGGTGACCGGCTGGGCGGCGTATCCGGCCGGCGTCGCCTGGGCGATGGCGGACAGCGGGCTGGCCATGTCCGGCGCCGACATCGCCGTCGAAGCCGACCTCGCGCCAGGTGCCGGGCTGTCCTCGTCGGCGGCGCTCGAGTCCGCCGTCGGGCTCGCCCTTGCCGACCTGTCCGGGCTGGCCGTGGGCCGGCCCGAGCTGGCCAGGCTCGCCCAGCGAGCGGAGAACGAGTTCGTCGGCACGCCGACCGGGATCATGGACCAGAGCGCCGCGCTGCTGTGCAGCGCCGGGCACGCGCTGCTGCTCGACTGCCTGACTTCCGCCAGCACGCCGGTACCGTTTGACCCGGCTGCCGCCGGGCTCGCGGTGCTGATCATCGACACCAGAACCAGGCATGCGCACGCGCACGGCGAGTACGCGGTCAGGCGGCGGGAAAGCGAACTGGCCGCCGGCGCACTCGGCGTGCCGACCATCAGGCAAGCGGCCCGCCCAGGAAATGACAGCACGCAGCAGGTGCTCGCGCGCATCTCCGATCCGGTGCTGCGGCGCCGCGCCAGGCATGTGCTGACCGAGGACGGCCGGGTGCTGCGGGCCGTGCAGCTGCTGACCGGCGGCCGGCCTGACGCGATCGGCCCGCTGCTCACCGAGTCGCACGCGTCGCTCAGGGACGACTTCGAGGTGTCCTGGCCGCAAGCCGACCTGGTGGTCGAGACCGCCATCCATGCGGGCGCTCTTGGCGGCAGAATGATGGGCGGCGGCTTTGGCGGCTCGGTCGTGGCACTGGTGCCAGTGCAAGACGAGCCGATCAGGGATGCCGTCACCGCTGGCTGCCTGCGCCGTGGCTGGCCGGAACCCGGCTACCTCACGGTGACCCCGTCAGCTAGCGCCAGGCGGATGTCCTGAGCAGCGACAACATCGCCAGCACACTGCGCGCGAACTGACCAATGGCAGTTTTTATGACACGAACCGGCAGCCGGTGCGTGGAGGGACGCAGAGGTGAAAGAACGGATCAGGCAGCTCGTCAGCGCCAAGGTGGCGCACCTGCTGGCTGACGGAGAGGCCATCCAGGTGATCGGCACGCCACAGGTGAGCTGGCTCGCCGACGCCAGCCAGGCCGACCCGGGCCCGGCGGCGAACGGCCATCGCCTGGGCGGCACCGCCACCACCGTGCGGCCGAGGCTTGCCACCAGCGCGCCACACCGGCAGCTGTCGTTGTACGCGGTGCTCACCAGCCGCCGGCTGCTGCTGTTCGGACTGAGCCAGACACGGCCGCGTCACCTGGTGCTTGCCGCATCGATCCCCCGGTCGGCGCTGACCTGCACCGCACTGCAATCCGCGACCCGCGCGGTCTTCAGGTTCACCATCGAGGGCGAGCCACGGCAGCTCGAGGTGCAGTTCGTGTTCGGCGCACGCGCGGACGCCAGGCGGTTCGCCAGGGCACTCAGGCTCTGACTTCGCGCAGCCGGGCGGCAGCCGTCTCTGGCAGCACGTCCGTGCTGAACGTGCCCATCGCGGACTCGGCGCCGGCCAGGTACTTCAGCTTGCCGGGCGCCCGCATGATCGTGAACAGCTCGAGGTGCAGGGCGAACTCGGACCTGCCCTGGCCCGCGCGCACCGGCGCCTGATGCCAGGCGGAGATATAGGGCGCAGGCATCCCGAAGAGCCGGTCGAACCGGCCGAGCAGGTCGAGGTACAGCTCGCAGAACTCGGCCCACGCCGCCTCGGGCAACGCGGGCAGGTCGGGCACCCGCTGCCGCGGGTACAGGTGCGCCTCGTACGGCCAGCGCGACGCGTGCGGCACGAACGCCAGCCAGTGCGTGCCCGCGGCGATGATCCGCGCCGCCGCTTCCTGCTCGGCAGCCACGATGTCCTCGAACAGATTCCGGCCGGTCCGCCGCCGCCAGTCAGCCGCGGCTGCGACCATCCGCGAGGTCCGCGGCGTCACGAACGGATAGGCGTGGATCTGCCCGTGCGGGTGCGACAGGGTGGCGCCGATCTCGCGGCCGCGGTTCTCGAACATGACGACCTGGGCGACGCCGGGCAGCCCGGCCAGCTCCCTGGTCCGGTCTGCCCACACCCACAGCACGTCGGCGGCCTGCTTCGCAGACAGGTCGGCGAAGGACGCGTCGTGCTGCTCGCTGAAGCAGATCACCTCGGCACGCCCGGCAGCCGGCCTGACGGCAAACAGGTCGTCAGGCGGCTGCTCGTGCTGGATCGGCAGGTAACCGGCCGGCCCGCCGGTCAGCGCGGGAAACCTGTTCTCGAAGACCACCACGTCATAACACGGTGCCGGTATCTCGGTGTGGCTCGATTCGGTCGACGGGCAGAGCGGGCACTGGTCATCGGCTGGCCGGTAGGTCCGGTCCTGCCGGTGGCTGGCCACCACCACCCACTCCCGGCTCAGCGGGTCGAAGCGCAGCTGCGACATGGCATGCGTCCGGTCAAGCTGGCGCTGGTCCCGGTACTGCTCAGGGTGCTCGGGACGGTCTCCGTAGTAGATCAGCTCGCGGCCGTCCGCCAGCGTGACCGCCGTCTTGCGCACGGCACGACGATATCGGTCGCGCTCTCGACCAAGCGCTTGCTCGGCTAGCATGCGGCCATGGATTTCCGCGGCCGGGCCGTCCTGATCACCGGCGGGACCAGGGGCATCGGCGCCGGGCTGGCCGAGGCGTTCCTGGCCGCCGGCGCGGAGGTGCTGGCCTGCGCAAGATCCGCGCCCGGCCGGTTGCCGACGGCAGGCGGCAGGCCAGCCGTCTTCCATCAGGCCGATGTCCGAGATCCGGCGCAGGCGCAAGCCGCAGTGCGCGCGGCGAACGAGATCTTCGGCCGGCTGGACCTGGTGATCAGCAACGCAGGCGGGTCACCGTCGGCGGCTGCCGCCACGGCATCGCCTCGTTTCCATGCCAAAATCATCGAGCTCAACCTGATCGCGCCGCTGCACGTGGCACAGGCCGCGAACGCCATCATGCAGCAGCAGCCGGCCGGCGGTTCCATCATCATGATCGGCAGTGTCAGCGGGACCAGGCCGTCGCCGGGCACGGCCGCCTACGGAGCGGCAAAGGCCGGCCTGCAGCACCTGGTTTCCAGCCTGGCGATCGAGTGGGCGCCCAGGGTGCGGGTGAACAGCGTGCTGCCTGGCTTCGTGCAGACCGACGCCGCCAGCGAGCACTACGGCGGCGCCGAGGGAGCGGCGGCCGTCGCGAGCACCGTGCCGCTGCGGCGGCTGGCCACCCCTGCCGACCTGGCCGGCGCCTGCATGTTCCTCGCCTCGCCGCTGGCGAGCTATGTGAGCGGCGCCAGCCTGCTGGTGCACGGGGGCGGTGAGCCACCGGCTTTCCTGGCCGCCGCAGACGCTTCGGTATACCCTCGCCAGTGAGTAGAACACGTTTCAGTTAGGGGCACGCCATGGTCGCTTCGATCAAGCCGCACGCCGATGAAGTCGGCCTCGCCGACGGCCAGTTGCTCATCGACGGATCCTGGGGCCCGGCGGAGTCCGAGGAGACCTGGCGGCACAGCCACCCGGCAACCGGCGAGGATGTGGCGTCGTTCCCGATCGCTGGCCCGGCCGACGTCGACCGGGCGGTCAGGGCGGCAAGGAAGGCGTTCGACGAGGGACCGTGGCCGAAGACCAGGGCCGGCCAGCGAATCAAGGTGCTCCGCCGGGTCGCCGACCTGGTTCGCGAGCATGCCGACGAACTGCTCGCGCTGCAGGCGCTCGACAACAGCGTGCCGCTGAGCTTCGGCGGTGTCTACGGGATGTCCGGCTCGTTCGTGGCCGATGTGTTCGACCACCACGCGGGCTGGGTGGACAAGCTGTCCGGCGAGACGCTGCCGCCGTACCAGGGCGGCGACCACATGGTGTTCACGCTGCGCGAGCCGATCGGCGTGGTCGCCGCGATCGTGCCGTGGAACGCGCCGCTGCTGCTGACCGCGCAGAAGCTGGCGCCGGCGCTGGCGGCAGGCTGCACGGTCGTGCTGAAGCCGTCGGAGTACGCCACGTTCTCGGTGCTGCGGCTGGTCAGGCTGATCGAGGAAGCGGGCGTGCCGGCCGGCGTGCTGAACGTGGTGACCGGCCCTGGCGACCCGACCGGCGACGCGCTCATTCACCACCCGATGGTGGACAAGATCTCCTTCACCGGCAGCCGGGTCGTCGGGCGCAAGATCATCGAAGCATCGGCAGCCGGATTCAAGCGGGTCAGCCTCGAACTCGGCGGCAAGAGCCCGGCAATGGTCTTCGCTGACGCCGAGGTGTCCGCCGCAGCCATGATCACCATGGGGACCGTCACGCTCGGCCTGTCCGGCCAGGTCTGCCTGGCGCAGACCAGGGCGCTGGTGCACAGGGACGCCTGCGACGAGTTCGTCGCGACCTCGCAGATGATCGCCGGAATGGTCAGCTACGGGGATCCGTTCGACGCTTCGGTCACCTCATCGCCGCTGATCAACGGCCGCCAGCTCGACCGGGTGCTCGGGCTCATCGAGCAGGGCCAGGCCGAGGGCGCGACCCTGGTGACCGGCGGCACCCGCGGCGACGGCGACCTGGCAGCTGGCAACTTCGTGATGCCGACGCTGTTCACCGATGTGTCCAACGACATGAGCATCGCCAGGGAGGAGATATTCGGCCCGGTGCTGTCGATCATCCCGTTCACCGACGAGGATGAGGCGGTTCGCATCGCCAACGACACCGAGTACGGCCTGGCCGCCACGGTCTGGACGTCCGACGTACGGCGCGCGATGCGGATGACCAAGGCGCTGCGCGCTGGCACCGTCGGCATCAACGGCTACGCGCTCGAACCGCACGCCGCGTTCGGCGGGTTCCGGCAGTCTGGCATCGGCCGGGAAGGCGGCAAGACCTCCATCGAGTCCTACACCGAGGTCAAGACCGTGATGCTGCCGCTCACCGACGAGATGATGTAGCGCTTCCCGGGGGTCCGGCGTTGCGCCGGGTCAAGAACAGCGCACATGCCGTGCCGCTGATCTCGGGCAAATGGCCCTAAGCTCACCTACCCTCGTAACCATGCAGCCGGGGCTTCGGGTCAGCCTGCTCGGCCCGGTCGACATCCTGGCCGCCGATCAGCCGGCCGGGATCGCGCAGCAGGGCCTGCGGATCCTGCTGGCCATGCTCGCCTTGTCGGCGAACCGGGTGGTTTCGGTCGGCGCGCTGATCGAGGCGATCTGGCATGAGGATCCATCCCGGCAGCGGGAGAAGAACCTGCACGTGCAGGTACACCTGCTGCGCCGCAGGCTCGCCGAGCTTGAGCCTGACCGCACCGCGTCCAGGATCGTCACCGCACCACCCGGCTACCGCCTTGACCTCAGCCAGCACGAGCTTGACGTGACCGAGTTCGCGGCGCTGGCCAGGCAGGGCCGGCAGCAGGCCGCCGCCGGCCAGCCGGAAGCCGCGAGCGCGACGTTCGGCGAGGCGCTCTGGTTGTGGCGCGGCCGCGCGCTCGCCGACGTGGCGGAAGCCTCGGCGCGCCTCGAGGCCGAGGCGGCAGCCCTTGAGGAGCTGCGCCTCGTCGTCCTCGAGGACCGGGCAGAGGCCGACCTGGCGGCCGGCCGGCACGCGGACCTGGCGGCCGACCTTCCCGGTCTGCTCGCCGAGCACCCGCTCCGGGAGCGGCTCAGGGGCCAGTTCATGATCGCGTTGTACCGGTGCGGCAGGCAGGCCGACGCGCTGGCCAGCTATCAGCAGGCCAGGCAGGTGCTCGCCGAGGAACTCGGCCTCGACCCAGGCCCGCAGCTGCAGTCGATCCAGCGGCAGATCCTGACCGCTGATCCGCAACTCGACCCGCCGCCGCGGCCAGGCGGCGAGCAGGCCGGGGCCAAACCGGCCGGCCACGGCGACCAGACACCCGACCGGCCTGCCGACCCCATGGCGGTCCCGCGGGACGCCGAGCCGCCGGTGCCCCGCGTCGTGCCCAGGCAGCTTCCCGGCCGGGTGCGGCACTTCGCCGGCCGGCGGGCCGAGCTGAAGGAACTGCACGGTCTGCTGGCTCAGGCCGACGAGGCCAACCAGGCCAGTCAGCCGGGCGCCGGGCTGGTGATCGTGATCTGCGGCACCGCCGGAGTCGGCAAGACGGCGCTCGCGCTGCACTGGGCGCACGAGGTCGCGGCCCGTTTCACCGACGGACAGCTGCACGTGAACCTGCGCGGCTACGACCCGAGCGGCAGCCCGCTGCGGCCAGCCGAGGTCATCCGCGGCTTTCTCGACGCGCTCGGCGTGCCCGCCGATCAGGTACCGGACAGCGAGGAAGCACAGGCAGGGCTGTACCGCAGCCAGCTCGCGGACAAGCGGATGCTCATCGTGCTCGACAACGCCCGTGAGCCTGACCAGGTCCGCCCGCTGCTGCCCGGCGGCCCTGGCTGCCTGGTGCTGGTGACCAGCCGGTCGGCGCTGGCCGGCCTGGTCGCCGCGGACGGCGCATGCCCGGTGCCGCTCGGCCTGCTCGCCGACTACGACGCCGAGGCGCTGCTCGCGGCCAGGCTCGGGCCTGAGCGCACCGGCCTTGACCCGGCCGCCACCGGCCAGATCATCAGGCTGTGCGCCAGGCTGCCGCTGGCGCTGGCGATCACCGCGGCGCGCGCCGCCTCGCATCCGGCCCTGCCGCTGGACGCGCTCGCGGCCGACCTGGCCGGCGAGCAGGACCGGCTGGATGCGCTGGACACCGGCGAGCAGGCGACCAGCGTCCGCGCCGTGTTCTCCTGGTCCTACCAGCAGCTGCCGGAGCAGGCCGCGCTGCTGTTCCGGCTGCTCGGCGCCGTCACCGCGGCCGATATCTCGGCGGCGGCCGCGGCCAGCCTGGCCGGGCTGCCACGGCAGCAGGCCAGGCGGATGCTCGCCGAGCTGACCACCGCAAGCATGCTGACCGAGCAGGTGCCAGGCCGGTTCGTGCTGCACGACCTGCTGCGCGCCTACGCCGCCGAGCGCGCGGCAGAGGCCGGCGGCCCTGGCGAACTGGCCGCGGCGACCGGCAGGCTGCTCGACCACTACCTGCACACCGCGCATGCCGCGTCGCTGCTGCTGACCCCGCTCGGCCACCCGATCGTGCTCGACCCGCCGGAGCCAGGGGTATCGGCAGAGCCGCTGCACGGCAGGGACGAGGCGCTCGCCTGGTTCAAGGCAGAGCAGCAGGCGCTGCTTGCCGCGGTCGGCCAGGCGGCGGGCGCAGGCTTCGACCGGCACGCCTGGCAGCTCGCCTGGACGCTGCGCGGCTACCTAGACGGCCAGGGCCTGTGGCAGGACTGGGCGGCGGTCAACGAGATAGCGCTGGCCGCGGCCGGCCGGCTTGACGACCACAACGGCCTCGGCTGGACGCATCACCGGATGGCGCAGGTATGCAGCCTGAGCGGCGCGATCGCCGATGGCATCGAGCACAACCACAGCGCGCTCGAGCACTTCGCCAAGGCCGGCAACCTGGCGGGCCAGGGATCCGGGCATCTGGGCCTTTGCATCTCGCTCGGCAAGCTCGGCGACCACCAGGCGGCCCTGGACCACGGGCAGCAGGCGCTTGCGCTGTTCCGCGCGGTTGGCGACCGGATCGGCGAGGCGTACATGCTGCACCTGGTCGGCCTCGAGCTTGTCCGCGTCGGCGAGGCGGCAAGCGGGCGCGACCACTGCGTCCAGGCGGTGGAACTGTATGGCGAGCTTGCTGACACTGGCGGGCTCGCGGACGCCTGGCACAGCCTCGGCACTGCCCACCGGCAGCTCGGCGAGCACGTCGAGGCGATCGCCTGCTTCCAGCAGGCGTTCCTGCTGTCCGCCGAACTCGACGACCGCTGGGGGCAGGCATACTGCCTCATCCACCTCGGCGACACCCACGACGCCGCGGGTGACCTGCGGGCCGCCCGTGAGGCCTGGCAGCAGGCGCTCGACCTGCTCGGCGGGCTGCATCACCCGGACGCCGACCGGGTGCGGCTGCGGCTGGCGGAGACCGTTTGACCTGAGGTACAAATCGCGAGCAAAGCGCCGGCAAAGCGGCACGTGTCAGGCTATTCGGGTCAGCGGGCCACGGGGTCCCGCCGGCAGCGGTGCAGGGCGTCACTCTCACGGCGCTCCCGCCGGAGTCGCTGGGCGCCTGCAGGGGCAGCGCCGAGGGCGCCGCGCCGGGGCTCGGCCGCTCCGCTCTTCGGGGCGGCCGGCTCGCACCGGGTTCGCTGTCAGCCGGAATGGCCGCCGCCGCAGCCGGGTTAGGTCAAGCATCCGCCCGGCCGAGGAGGCGCTCAGATGACCACGACGCAGCATGGTGCCAGCCCCGTCGACTTCGCCGCGTTCGGCGACTACGGCGACTACGTCGCCAAGCGGCGACCGGCACCGGCCAGCCAGGGCGAGTTCGTCCGTCCCGGGTACCCGTTCCGCGGCCGGATTACCGCCGACGGCAGCAGCGGCTTCCCCGCCGAGGCGGGGCGCTACCACCTCTACATCTCCTGGGCCTGCCCGTGGGCGCACCGGACCGCGATCGTCAGGGCGCTGCTCGGCCTGACCGAGGTCGTCTCGCTGTCGGCCGTCGACCCGGTGCGCGACGGCCGCGGCTGGGCGTTCAGGGAAGGCGACGGGTACTCGCTCGACCCGGTCAACGGCTTCGCGCTGCTGCGCGAGGCGTACGAGGCGACCGAGCCTGGCTACGACGGGCACATCTCGGTGCCGGTGCTGTGGGACAGGCAGACCGGCAAGATCGTGAGCAACAACTTCCCCGACATCACGATCGACCTGGACACGCAGTTCGGCGCCTGGGCCGATCCGGCGTACGACCTGTACCCGGAGCGGCTGCGGCCGCAGATCGACGAGATCAACGATTTGGTCTACCGCACGGTCAACAACGGCGTCTACCGGTCAGGCTTCGCCACCACCCAGGAGCAGTATCACCTCGCGGTGACCGAGCTGTTCGGCACGCTCGATCAGCTGGAGCAGCGGCTGAGCGGCCAGCGCTACCTGGTCGGCGACGCGCTCACCGAGGCAGACGTCCGGCTGTGGGTGACGCTCGCCCGCTTCGACGCGGTCTACTACTCCCACTTCAAGACCAACCTGCGGCGGCTGACCGACTACCGGAACCTGTGGGCGTACGCGCGCGACCTGTACGCGATCCCCGCGTTCGGCGGCACCACGAACTTCGATCAGATCAAGCGGCACTACTACACCACGCACCCGCACCTGAACCCGTCGCGGATCGTGCCGGACGGCCCGCTGACCGACTGGACCGAGCGGGCGGCCCGGTAAACCGGCCCGCGGCTCGGCCTCAACCTTCCTAACCACGGGTGACTCCAGGCGTGGCTAGAGCAGCTTGGTGTGGTCCCAGCTGATGACGCGAACCGGCCTGACGATATAGCCGAGGCGCTTGCGCGCGGCCCGCTCGACGTAGTCCTCGATCCCGGCGGCCGCCGTACCGCCCTGCGGGGACGACCCCCCTGGACCCCCCCGATCGCCGGTCAGGTCGCCGCCGATCGCGGCGGTGATGCCGCGGCCGATGTCGCGGATGCTGGCCTGGTCCTCGACGGTCTGCACCACGCCCTGGACCTGGACCCCGCGCAGGTCGAAGTACTGCTCGCCGGTCTCCACCAGGCAGCTGATCCGCGGGTCCCTGGCCAGGTTCAGCGCCTTCTGCGAGGCGCGGTAGGTCCAGAACGCGATCTGCCCGTCGATCAGCACGTAGTACATGGTGACCAGGTGCGGGTACCCGTCGGGGCTGATGGTCGCGAGCTGCACCTTGCGGCACTGCGCCAGCATCGCCGCTACCTCGTCGGCGGTCATCGCGACCTTGTCGCGCTGCTTCACTGGCTTGCCCCGAAGCCGATGGTCTCGTCGGCGAGCGCGAGGGTGTCCTCGCAGGCGAAGCCGACGGCCGGCGGCTCGGCGGTGAACTCCGCGGCCAGCGCGCCGTGCACCGCAGCAAGCGTCCACATGCCGTCGGCCGAGCCGTGCTCGGCCGCGCGGAAGACGGCGCGGACCCGCGGCGGCGCCATGACCGCCGCGATGCCGCCGTGCACCACGAAGACCTCGCCGTTCACCGCGCCGCCGGCCGGGCTGGCCAGGTAGGTCACCAGCGGCGCCACGTGTTCAGGCGCGAGCGGGTCGACCGCGGCGTCGGGCGGCGCGCCCATCAGGCCGGCGGTCATCGCGGTGCGCGCCCGCGGGCAGATCGCGTTCGCCCGGACGCCGTACCTGGCGCAGCTTCGCGCGGTGGTCACGGTCAGCGCGGTGATGCCGGCCTTCGCCGCCGCGTAATTCGGCTGCCCGGCAGAGCCGAGCAGGAACGCCTCGGACGAGGTGTTCACGATCCTGGCGTAGACCGGGCCGCCGGCCTGCTTGCTCAGCTCGCGCCAGTGCGCGGTGGCCAGCCTGGTGGTGATGAAGTGCCCGCGCAGGTGCACCCGGAGCACCTGGTCCCACTCCTGCTCCGACATCGAGAACACCATCCGGTCCCTGACCAGGCCGGCGTTGTTGACCAGCACGTCGAGCCGGCCGAACTCGGCGAGCGCGGCGGCCAGCAGCCGCTCGCCGGTTGACCAGTCGCCGATGTCGCCTGCCAGCGCGACCGCCCGGCCGCCCGCCTCGGTGATCTCGGCGGCTGTCTGCTCGACTGCATCGCCAGCCAGGTCGTTGAGCACCAGCGATGCGCCAGCCCCGGCCAGCGAGCGAGCTTCCGCGCGGCCCAACCCGTTCCCGGCCCCGGTGACAATGGCAACCCGGCCGTCAAGGCTCAGCGCGTCGGTCATCTGGCAGCTCCTTTGGTCTTGTTCCTCAATATCCGGGGCCGGCCAGCAGGCCGCCGTCGATGACGAACTCGCTGCCGGTGGAGTAGGACGACTCGTCGGAGGCCAGGAAGATCATCAGCTTGGATACCTCCGCAGGCTCGGCGAACCTGGGGATCGGCAGCGACTGCAGCAGCGCCGCGCCGTCCACCTCGGTGAACGCGGCGGCGTTCTCGATCACCATGCTGGTCAGGATGCCGCCGGGGTGCACCGAGTTCACCCGGATCCCGGCGTGCCCGAGTTCCTTCGCCGCGGTCCTGGTGATGCCCCTGACGCCGAACTTGCTCGCGCTGTAGGCGGACATGCCCACCGCACCGGCGAAGCCCTCGACCGAGGACACGTTGATGATCGACCCGCCGCCCGCGGCGGACATCGGCTCGATCACCGACTTGATACCGAGCCACTCGCCGATCAGGTTCACCTCGATCACCTGGCGGAACTCGGTCAACGACATGTCGCTGATCTTCGAGTACCGCAGGATGCCCGCGTTGTTCACCAGCACGTTGAGCTTGCCGAAGGCCGACACCGTGGTCTCGACGGCGGCGGCCCAGTCGGCCTCGCTGGTCACGTCGTGGTGCAGGTAGCGGCAGCAGTCCTCGGGCAGCGAGGCGGCCAGGGCCTTGCCCTTCTCGTCGAGCACGTCGCCGAAGACGACCTTGGCGCCCTCCGCCACGAAGCTCCTGACATGCGCCTTGCCCATCCCGCGCGCGCCGCCGGTGATCAGCGCAACCTTCCCGTCAAGCCGACCCATGCCGCCTCCATGCAACCAAACGCTTGCTTGGTTGAGGGTAACAGCCCGGCCGCAGGCGGGCAGCCTGCGGTTCTGCGATGCCCTGGCTACGCCGTGATGCCCTCGAACAGCAGCCGGAGGAAGGCGTCGACCACCTGGTCGGTGCTGAAGCCACCAGGCTGGCGCCAGTGCACCGGGATCCAGAGGATCTCGCGCAGCAGCCGGTAGGTCAGCTTGACGTCGAGGTCGGCGCGGAACAGGCCGAGGTCCTTGCCGCGCTGCAGCTCACCGGTCCAGATCCGCTCGATCTCGCGCAGGTCCTTGCGCAGGTAGGCGAAGCGCGGCTGGGCGGCGAAGTAACTCCAGTCGTTCTGCAGCATGGCCAGCGCGGCGCGGTGCCTGACCAGGGTGTGGCTGCTGGTCCTGACGATCTGCTCGAGCACCTCGCGCGGCCCGTCGCCGCTGGCCACCGCGCCGCGGTAGTCGGCAAGCACCTCGTCGAGGAACCCGGACAGGATCTCGTCGCCGATCGACTCCTTGGAATCGAAGTGGTGATAGAGGCTGCCGGACAGGATGCCCGCCGCATCGGCGATCTCGCGGACGGTGGTGGCCCGATAGCCCTTCTGCGCGAACAGCTCGCCGGCCAGCCTGACCATGTCGGCCCGCCGCCCCGATCCGGCGGTGCCGTTCTGGCCGTGGCCGGCGGCCGGCCCGCGGCCGGCTGGCTGGGTCTTCCGCGCGGTACTCACCAGGCCATTATCATCGCTGCGGCCAACCTCCCAAGCGCTTGCTCAACTGCGGGCATCGAGCCTGCCGGTTCCGGCTGGCCTCGGCTAGCCGGATTCTGTCTCGTCGGCGGCCCGGCCGAGCCGTCGCAGCAGCCGCCGCCCGGCCGGCCTGATCGCCACCAGGCTGCCCAGGCAGGCGGCCGCCAGCAGCGCGTACGGCACGAAGTCGGTGGTGGCCTGGGCGATCGCACCGCCAGCCGCGGCCGCCGCGCCCTGCCCGGTTGCCCAGGCCAGATTGCCGAGCCCGAAGGCCAGGCCCTGATTCAGCCGCATCCGGTCGGCGCCGCTGCTGACCAGCGACATCGCCGGGGTGAACAGCGTGCCGTAGGCAGGCATGCCAAGCACAAGCAGCACGATCAGCAGCCAGGCCGGGGCGAGCACCGGGGCAAGCAGGCTGACCACGACCGCGACCGCGAGCGAGATCTGCACCGGCAGCTGCGGCCCGCGGCGGTCGGACAGCCGGCCGGCCGCGGGCGCGAGCCCGGTCTCGATCGCGGCCGAGGCCAGGAACGTGCCGCCGATCAGCGTGGCACCGACGCCGAGGTCGCTCATCCGGAGCGGCGCGAGCACGTCGATGACCCCGAACGCGATGCCCGCCAGCGCGGTCAGCCACATGCCGGCGATCACCTGCCGGTCGCGCAGCGCGGGCCAGGCGTGCCTGAGCCCCTGCGGCTCTGCGGCGGCCGGCTTCCGCAACGTGAACGCGGCGACCATCAGCACGCCGCCTGCCACCGCGGCAGCGGAGAAGGCAGGGCCGGTGCCGACCTGGCTGCCGACGGCACCGACCACCGGCCCGAGTAGGGCGCCGCCGACTGCCGCGCCCATCGCGACGCCGATCACCTCGCCGCGCCGGTCGGCCGGCGCGGCGGTCGCCAGCCAGGCCAGTCCCGCTGCCCAGGTGCACGCGCCGCCCAGCCCTTGCACGAACCTGGCCAGGTCGAGCACCGCAGGCGCCGATGCCCAGCCGAAGACAAGCGTGGACACGCTCATCAGCGCGAGGCCGAGCAGCACCACGGCCCGGTCGCCGAGCCTGGTCACCAGCAGCCCGCTGGGCAGCGCGCCGAGCAGCGTGCCGGCCGGATACGACGCGACGAGCAGGCCTGCTCCTGCCTTGGTCAGCCCGGCCGTGTGCACGTAGTGCGGCAGCAGCGGGGTCAGCGCGGTGAAGAAGACGGTGTCGACCAGCACGAGCACGCAGACGAAGATCAGCAGGGCGCGGACCTGCCTCGGCAGGTTCAGCTGCGCGCGCGGCACGGCCCTCCGTCCTCAACCTGCCTGACTCCCCGTTCAGCCGACGCTATCGCACCGTGCCGACTGCGCCGCCGCCACGGCCTAGCAGGGGAGGTAGCTGAGGACCACGATGCCGGTACTGAAGGTGGTGCGGCCGGCCAGCGTCAGGCTGAAGCCGTCGAAATCGTCGAACAAGCGCTGCAGGACCGGGCTTACCACCGGACAGATCCAGAACCTGAACTCGTCGATGAGCTGATGGTCGAGCAGCGTCCGGTCGAGCGGCCCGGTGCCGTACTTCAGGATGCTGCCGCCCTGGCCCTGCTTGAGCGCGCGCACGTAACCGGCAACGTCACCGTCGATCAGCGTCGAGTTCCAGGTCAGCTCGCGCAGCGTGGTCGAGGCCACGTGCTTCGGGATGGCATTCATCCTGGCGATGAACGACTCGATCACGCTGCCAGGCGGGCTCGGCATCGTCGGATAGGCACTGGACAGCCCCTGGTACGTCTTCCGCCCGAGCAGCAGGTCGTCGGCGCCGAACAGCAGGTCGCGCGCGTAGTTGTCGCCCTCTTCGCAAGACAGCTGCAGTGCCCAGTCCTGCGGCGCGCCGATGTCACCGCTCAGTGACACGAAGGTCGACTCGATCAGCTTCCGCATCAGGCACGCTCCGCCGCCTGGATCGCCGCGCGGTCCGCGCGCAGCGTCAGGCTACCGACCACGACCGCTGCCAGCTCAAGGCCGGCCGCGATCCAGAACGCGAGGTGGTAGCCGCCGGTCAGCGCTGCCGCGGCCCGGTGCCCGCTGGCGAGCAACTCGGAGCTGCGCGACGCCGAGACGGTCGCCAGCACGGCGAGCCCGAGCGCGCCGCCGGCCTGTGCCGTGGTGTTGATGAGCCCGGATGCCAGCCCGGCGTCCTGCTCGCTGCTGCCAGCCATCGCGACGGTCATCAGGGCAGGGAACGCCACCCCGGCGCCGGTCCCGAGCAGCAGCGTCACCGGCAGCACATGCAGCAGGTAGCCGCCGTGCACCGGCGCGCCGGCGAAGGTCGCCAGCCCGGCGCCGATCAGCAGCAGGCCGGCCAGCAATGGCCGCTTCGCGCCGTAGCGCATCACCAGCCGCTCCGAGTAGCGCGCCGACAGGGTGGCCATGACCACCGACACCGGCAGGAACGCCAGGCCAATCTGCAGCGGGTCATAGCCGAGAACCCTGCGCAGGTAGAGCGCGCCGAGGAAGAACATCCCGAACATGCCAGCCACGCTCAGCACCTGCACCAGGTTCGCTCCGGCGATCGTGCGGGACCGGAGCACCCGCAGCGGCATCAGCGGATGCGCCGCGGTCAGCTGCCTGACCACGAACGCCGCCAGCAATACCAGCGCCAGCCCGCCGAGCAGCAGCGTCCTGGCTGCCAGCCAGCCCAGTTCCGCGGCCGGCTGCACGACGGTCAACACCGCGAGCATCATCGCCGCCGTGATCAGCAGGGCGCCTGGCAGGTCAGCGCCGGCGGCCAGGCCGAGGCCAGCGTCGCGGCCGGTCACCCGCAGCGCCAGCAGCCCGGTCAGCACGCCGACCGGCAGGTTGACGAAGAAGATCCAGTGCCAGCTCAGCGCCTGGGTCAGCAGGCCGCCGGCCAGCAGCCCGACCGCGCCGCCTGCCGAGGCGACGAACGCGTAGATGCCGATCGCCTTGGCCCGCTCCCGCGGCTCGGTGAACATCGTCACGATCATGCCGAGGATGACCGCGGAGGTCATCGCCCCGCCGATGCCCTGCAGGAACCTCGCGCCGACCAGCATGGCCTGGCTGCCCGACAGCCCGCAGAGCACCGAGGCCGCCGTGAACAGCGTCAGCCCGGCAAGGAACACCCGCCTGCGGCCGATCAGGTCACCGAGCCGCCCGGCGAGCAGCAGCAGCCCGCCGAACGAGATCAGGTAGGCATTGACCACCCAGGCCAGGCCGGACTGGCTGAACCGCAGATCGACCTGGATGGACGGCAGCGCGACGTTCACGATGGTCACGTCCAGGACGATCATCAGCATCCCCGCGCAGAGCACGAGCAGCGCGATCCAGCGGGACCGGCCGGCCGGTCCCGGCCGGCGCCGGCGGGCCGGCCCGGCCTGCTGGCGCGGTGGCAGCGAGGCTGGCGCCGCCATGACGGCTGACTGGCAATGCTCGGACACGGTGACTCCTCCGGGTTCGTCGTGCGGGCTGAGATCAGCGCTTGAGCAGCGCGTCGAGCTTGGTGAACGAGCTCTCCCAGCCCTCGCGCGCGCCAGCGGCAAGCGGCGCAGGGAAGACCTGCAGGAGCTCGAGCCTGGTCCGGTCACCTGGCTCCTCGTGGAACTCGAACCGCACCGACACCCTGGTCACGCCCGGCTGGCCGGGGATGCCCTCGACGTCCTGATAGCCGCTGATGAGCTCGTTCTCGACCAGCTCGTCGAAGCGGGCGTCGATCGCGGAGACGTTCGCCGGGTTGGTGTCGTCGACCATGTCGAGCTTCTGGCGGCCGCCGACCCTGGCGTCCACCACGACGCTGTCCCGCGGCACCGAGAAGCCGACGGGCCCGAACCACTGGGCGAGCTGGTCTGGGTCCATGAAGGCCTGGTACACCAGTTCCCGCGGGGCGTCGAAGACCCGGCTGATGTGCAGTTCGCGGGTTGCGTCGATCTCGGTCATTGCGCTGTCCCTTCGTCTTCCTCTGTCGGTTCCTGCTGCTGCCTGACCCTGCGCAGGTGCGCATCGAGCCGGTCGAAGCTGGCGTCCCAGTACTGCCGGTACCGCTCCATCCAGTCCGTTGCCTCGCGCAGCGGCTCTGCCTGCAGGCTGCTCGAGCGCCACTGACCAGAGCGGCTCCTGCTGATCAGCCCGGCCCGCTCCAGCACCTTCAGGTGCCTGGAGATGGCCGGCATGCTGATCGCGAACGGCTCGGCCAGCTCGGTGACCGTCGCGTCGCCGTCCGCCAGCCGGGCCAGGATGGCCCGCCTCGTCGGGTCGGCCAGCGCCGCGAAGATCACGCTGAGCTGATCATCAGCAGACATTTAACCACCCTGTTAATTAACAGCTTGGTTAAATGTAGAGCCCTCACCCGCCACACGTCAAGCCGAGCCACCGAACGCCAGTGAAGTTACAGACCCGACTCGGGTCAGCAAATCGGTGACCTGCGTCCGGGCTAGGCTGCAGCGGCGGGATCGCCTGGTGCGTGGTGACCACGCCGAGCTTCGCGGCGACACCAGTCGCCAGCACCACGCAGCCGGCCGACCGGGACGTCTTCTCCGACCGGCACCATTGCGGCGGTCATCCCGCTTCCCGTCACCTGCCAGCACGCAGCGCATGCTTCACTCGTCGCATGCTGCTCGCCGCTGAGACCTACGGAGCCGGGCGGCCGCTGGTGCTGCTGCCGTGGTTCGGCCTGGACGGCGCGGTGATGGCCGCGGCGTTCGAGCCGGTCCTGCACGAGGTGCCTGGCTGGCGACGCGTCTACCTGGACCTGCCGGGCACCGGCAAGTCCGGCCCGGTCGAGCCGACCTCCGATGCCGTGCTCGCGGCCGTCGCTGACACCATCGCCGAACATTGCGGCGGCGGGCCGGTCGCACTGGCCGGCTGCTCCTACGGCGGCTACCTGGCCGCCGGACTCACCCGCCGCCAGCCCGAGCTGGTCGGCTCGCTGCTGCTGACCTGCACGGGTGCGCGCATCCTGGCCGGTGACCGCAACCTGGCCGGACTGCTGCCGGTGACGCCGGAGCCAGGCTGGCTCGACGGCGTCCCGGCCGAGCAGCACGAGCACTTCAGCCGCGCGGTTGGCTGCCAGACCAAGAAGGTGGCGAGCCGGCTCACGGCGGCGTTCGCGCTGAACGGCATCAGCGATGCGGGCTACCTGCGCGAGCTGCGGGCGCACGGATACCAGCTGTCAGACGAGGGGGCCAGCCAGCCAGCCAGGGTGCCGGTCACGATTGTCGCCGGGCGGCGTGACTGGGTGGCTGGCTACCGGGACCAGCTTGCGCTGCTCGGCGACGCCGACGGCGACTACTACCTGTTCGGTGACGGCGGCCACTACATTCCGTTCGAGCTGCCCGGCCGGTTCGGCGTGCTTGCCCGCAACTGGCTCGTCCGCAGTGCGCCGCCAGCCGGGCAGCAACAAGGGACCGCTCCCTCCGGGAGGCCGGGAGCGATCCCTCGGTAACCGGCCGGACTGGCCGGGTGCGCGCGGCCCTGCGGTGCTGGCCGCGGGAAGCCTGTGGTTAGCGCAGCACCAGCTCGCGGGTGTCCTGCGACTTGGTCGCGTGCGCGGCCACCTGGGCCTTGTGGCTGCGGCCGGCCAGCGCGCCGATGCCTGCCAGGACGGCGGCGGTGAAGACCGTGAAGCTGCCGAGCACGATCGCGATGTTGGACGCTGCGCCGCTCAGAATCTGGATGTCGATCATTGTTCCGTTCCCTTGCCTGCTCCGGCTCTTGTTTACGCCGTTTACTAAGACCAGTATGCAACGCACCAGTTAACGCTGTCAACTCCCATGAGCCGCGTAAGCGGAGGAAGATTGCGGCATGGACGCACCGGCACAGGCGGCGGTCGGCTGGCTGCTGAACTCCGCCGAGCCCGCCATCCGGCTGCTGACCCGCCGTGATGTCCTCGGCGACGCCGCCGCCGCGGATGCCGAGGCCGGTGCTGTGCTGTCCGGCCCCAAGGTCGTCGCGCTGCTATCCGGCCAGCACGCGGACGGCGGGTTCGGCGTGCACCCGTACCGAAAATGGACCGGCGCGCACTGGCGGCTGGTGTCGCTGGCCGAACTGGCCATCCCGGCCGGCGAGCCACGTGCGGTGGCCGCGGCCGATCAGGTCCTGACCTGGCTGACCAGCCCCGACCGAAGGATTCCGGTGACCGCGGGCCTGGCCAGGGCACACGCCTCAGTTGACGGCAACGCGCTGGCCGCCTGCTGCCGGCTCGGCCTGGCCGACGACCCGCGGGTCGGGCACCTTGCCGCGGCCCTGATCGGCTGGCAGTGGCCAGACGGCGGGTGGAACTGCGACCCAGCTGCCACCGGCCGGCGGTCCTCGTTCCACGAGTCGCTGGCCCCGGCCTGGGGGCTGCACGAGTACTGGCTCGCCACCGGCGACGCAGCCGCGATGGCGGCGGCCGGCCGCGCCGCCGAGCTCTTCCTTGATCACCGGCTGTTCCGCAGCCTGGACGGCGGCGAGATCATCGACCGCGGCTGGCTGTCCCCGCGCTACCCGCCGTACTGGCACTACGACATCTGGCAGGCGCTGCTCGTGCTGTCCAGGCTCGGCCAGGCCGGTGACCCGCGGGCCGGTGACGCACTCGACGAGGTGCAGCGGCGGCGGCTGCCTGACGGCCGCTGGCGGCCAGCCGGCTCGTGGTGGCGAGCGCCGCCGAGCACGACAGCCGCGGAAGTCGTGGACTGGGGCCGCGCCGGCCCTCATGAAATGATCACGCTGAACGCGCTGCGGGTGCTGCGCGCGGCCGGCCGCCTCGACTGACGAGGAGCCCTTCCCGGCTACTGCGAGGGCGGCGTCTGGCCGGCGTTGCCCTGCGGTGCCGACTTTTCCTCGGCGGCGTCCTTGCGTGTCTTGCCGGCTGGCTTGCGCCATTTCCGGCTCAGCTTCATCAGGGCCTGGATCGGATTCTGCAGGCTCGGCGGGACCGCAGGCGGACCGGCTGCGGGCACCGCAGGGCCAGCCGGCCCGGCGCCGTCCGCGCCGGTCTCCGGCGTGCCGCTCTCGGCT
>JASHQL010000443.1 GCA_030039155.1 Streptosporangiaceae bacterium
GCGGACGAGACGGCCGCGGCTGGTGCGGCCGAGGCCGGGCGGGCCGCGGTCTGGACCGGCCACGGCGGCATCGACGACGACGAGCACCTCGCCGCGTACAACGCCTACCTGGCCAGGCTGAACCAGCCGAAGGTCAGCCAGCCAACCCAGGGCGAGGAGGCCAGCCAGTCCTGATCGGCGCCGTCAAGGGGCGCTACGAAGATCGTCAGAGGCTTGTTTCTCCAATTCTTGCTGTTAGGTAAGTGACCAACAGGACATTACGACCACCAGAATCGGTGAAATGTCTGGCCGCCCGGCCGGATCGGGCGGCGAGCGAGGCCAGGCGGGTGGTCCTCGTTCCCGGCAAAGTTTGCGGTTTTTTCTTGAACCGGCAGGCCCGGGCAGCCGTGCTACTAGTCGCACCGTGCCTTCTGGCCGCAACCCACGGCGCGGGGCGTCACATACCGCCGGGCTCGGCCTCGGGACAAATGGCCCCGTCCCAGGGGCCGGCCCGGCGGGCCCAACCGGCGCGACACGCCGATTGCGCTTTCTAGGTCAATCTACGGCTCCTGCTAGATCAACTCATAGAGTCCTGTCGCGTGGACCCAGTCAGGAACCCGTACGCACCGGGCGCCGGCCAGCGGCCGCCAGAGCTGGCAGGCCGTGACCGGGAGATCGGCCAGTTCGAGGTGGTGCTGGAGCGCGTCGCCCGCGGCCGCCCGGAGCGCAGCATGGTGCTCACCGGCCTGCGCGGGGTGGGCAAGACGGTGCTGCTCAACACGTTCAGGTCGATGGCGATGCAGCGGCTGTGGGGCACCGGCAAGATCGAGGCCAGGCCCGACCAGTCGATCAGGCGGCCGGTTGCCGGGGCACTGCACATGGCGGTCAGGGAACTCGCGCCACGGCACCGCGCGCCGGACCGGATCGACCACTTCCTCGGCGTGCTGAAGGCGTTCGCCGCGCGCGATGTCAGGGCCGCGAAGGGCTGGCAGGCCGCGCAGCTCGGCATCGACGTGCCCGCCGTCCGCGGCCGGGCCGACTCCGGCGACCTGGAGATCGACCTGACCGAGCTGCTGACCGACGCGGCGTCGGTGGCGGGCGACCTGGGTGTCGGGATCGCGCTGTTCATCGACGAGATGCAGGACGTGCCGGCCGCCGACATCTCCGCGCTTTGCGCTGCCTGCCACGAGCTGTCGCAGAGCAACGGGCCGCTGATCGTGGTCGGCGCCGGGCTGCCGCACCTGCCGTCGGTGCTGTCGGCCAGCAAGAGCTACTCGGAGCGGCTGTTCCGCTATGTCGCGATCGACCGGCTTGATCGTGATTCGGCCGACGTCGCGCTGCTCGCGCCGGCCAGGCGGGAGGGCGCCGACTTCGAGCCTGCCGCGCTGGACGCGCTCTACCGGGCGGCGGACGGCTACCCGTACTTCGTGCAGGCCTACGGCAAGGTCACCTGGGACGTCGCGGCGGCAAGCCCGGTGACCGCCAGGGACGTGGCGGTGGCCGGGCCGATGGCGGCGAGCGAGCTTGCGATCGGCTTCTTCGGCAGCAGGTACGAGCGCGCCACCCCGGCCGAGCGCGAGTACATGCGGGCGATGGCGCTGCTCGGCGACGAGCCGGTGCAGACCGCCCAGGTGGCAGAGGAACTCGGCCGGCGGCCGTCGAGCGTGTCACCGGCCAGGGACAGCCTGATCAAGAAGGGCCTCATCTACAGCTCGGAGCGCGGGCTCATCGCCTTCACCGTGCCGCACTTCGGCCGGTTCCTGCGAGCGCAGCCGGCCTGACCGATCGTGCCGCGGTGCCGCCGTGCTGATCCGCGCGCGCTGGCGATCTGCCGGATTCTTGCTCTTTCTAGATCACCGGCTAGAGATCGGTAGAGAACGGCAGACTGCCGCTGGCCTGCAGCCTTGCCTCGCCCTGGCGAAGCCGCGGCTCGGCCTGGCGAAGCCGCGGCTCGGCCTGCCCCAGCCGCTCGCCGCCCTGCCAGGCGGCGAGCCCGTGCAGCAGCCTGCCGACCTGGCTCGGCCGGCTCGGCGGGGCCGGCCAGGCCAGCACCTGCCCGGTCGGCGCGTCGACCAGCGCGGCCTGAACCGCGGGCCGGCGCTGCTGCAGCGACACCGCGAAGATGACCTGCACCTCCCTGCCCTGCACGGTGCCCTGGTAGACGAAGTAGCGCCAGCACAGCTCTCGCCAGACGTCGACCGGCTCATCGCTGCTGAGCACGCCGGCGTGCCGGCGCCACTGCTTGCTGCGGTGCAGCGCCAGCAGGGTGCGCGCCGGCGGCACCGCCCTGAGCTCGCACGGCTCCGAGTAGCCGAGCCTGACCAGCGCCTCGCCGACCTCGGGCGATAGCGCGCCGATGAACGCAAGCTCGACCAGCATGAAGATGACCAGCTCGGCCGCTGCGGTGCTGTGCCCGCCAGGCAGCTGAATCGGCCGGAGCCACACGGTGCTCAGCGCCGCTGCCGCAAGCAGCGCGGAGCGAATCAGCGTACGGCCGCTGACCGGCGCCGTGCTGAAGTCACCGAAGCAGCCGCAGCCGACGTCCGGCTTGATCGTGCGCATCTCGACAAGCGCGCTGGTCGCCACCAGGAACAGCAGCGTGGTGCCGGACCTGACCAGCGTGGCCGGCGTGCCGCTGCCGAACCGCCCGGCAGTGACGATCAGGCCCACGCCAAGTCCGCACTCGACAGCGCAGACGGCCAGCGCCATCGGCCTGCGCAGCCGGATCGGGAACAGCGCCGTCGGGCCGAGCCCCAGCTCCGTCGAGCTGACCCTGGCCGCCCTGGCCAGCTTCGTCACGCACCCGCCGAGCAGCAACACCGCGAGGATCGGCAGCTGAACCTCGCGCAGCTCATGCAGGATGCCGAGCACCGTGTCAGCCGCCTATCGTGATCGTCGCGTTGAAGCAGGCACGCTCAAGCTCGCCGCCAAGTGCCACGAAGCTGGCAAGAGTCAGGTCGGCGACCCGGCCGCGCGGCGAGGTTCCGCAGGTCACGCAGCGGTCGTTGAACAGCCGCGCCATCGCGGCGCAGCCGGTCACCGGAAGCTGCGCGGCCGCCCCGGTGCAGTCGTTGCGTACCAGCAGCGTGCTGCCGACGGCCAGGTACGGCATCCGGCCGTAGTGCGGGTCGGCAGCGGCAGCGTCTTCCAGGCAGCCGGTCTCCGGGTCGAGCGCCGGATAGGTCACGCCGAGCACGCCGGCCGGCTCGTCGCGCGGCTCATGCCAGGTGGCCGAGCCGCTGATCTGGTCCGGCAGGCGCCCGCTGATCAGCGGCTGGGCCGGCGGCCTGGTCGCGACGTAGGTCGGCTGCGAGGTCGCCGGGATCAGCGCCTCAAGCTCGCTGCCGTGCCGCACCCCGATGACGTCGATCAGGTAGCCGGGCCGCAGGGTCGGGAACCGCACCATGATCCGGCTCGCGGAGTGCGGCTTGATCACCACCACCTGATGCGGCTTCGTGCTGCCCTCGTCGACGACCAGGCGGGTGCCCGAGTGCTCGGCGATGATCCCGGTGACCCTGCCGATGTTGGCCCAGATCCGGTCGGCGACCCCGCGCCCGCCCGCCACCAGCCTGACCACGACGTGGTCGCCCTGCCGTAACGCCGCTGGCTCCATGGCGGCGCCGCGCCATGCGGTCGCGTCGGCGGTGAGGGTGAAGCGCTGGGTTTCCTCGGTGTCACCGACCACCAGCACCTGCGGGCTGACGTCGATCAGCGTCCCTGCGACCGCCCGCGGCAACTCCTCGGCGTCGGGAAAGCCTGACCTGAGGTCACGCGACCCGGCCAGGCCAGCCGGGAGGCTCGCGGCCGCCACCGCCGGCCGGCCGGCGGTGGCCTGCTGGAACACCGCCGCCTTGAACATCCGCCTGCGGGTGACCCTGGCGGCCAGGATCGCGCCGGGATCGCCGTCGGCGAGCACGCCGACGGTCCCGCCGGGGGCGGCGGGGCACCGGTCACAGCAGCCGAGCCGGGGGCGCGGGCTCATCTGCCTCCTCAAGGGCCGGCAAACCTGGGCGCGATCATCGTAACCATGCGAGCCGCATTTTGCTGTATGCAATGGCCATATCTTCGCGTCAAGGCCACAGCGCTGTCCTGGTCTGTCTATATCCGCCTGCCGCGACTCGCCGTTACACGGGGTAGCTGACAGTGATAGCCAGTTCGCTGGGTACCGTTGTGTTGTGAGCGTCGGGGGCGATCACTGGGTCGGACAGGCATGTTCAAGTGGGTCGGCGGGGGCGACGCCGAAGCCCGCGGCCCCGGCATGGACGGCATCAGGTACTGCCGCCGGAGATGCGGAGCGAGCCGGGGCGAGACAGTCAAAACCGTCGATAAGGACCAGCAGCTCTCGTTCTGCCGCCGGGCGGTCTGCCGCCGCCGCGCACCTCGGCGTCGCGCGGCAGGCCCGCAGGACGATGCGGCAAGACGCGGCCCAGCCATCGCCGTCGCCCCAGCCGCCGCCGTCGCCCCAGCCGTCGTCCTCGCCGCAGCCGCCGTCGCCCCGGCCGCAGTCGGACGCCGAGCGGGCTTCCGCCGGGTCGGCATCGGCCGGCCAGGTACCGGCCGAACCGCGGCTCCCCGCGGCATCGGTGCCGGCCAGCAGGCCGGGATCGACCGCGCATGGCGACGGGCCGGCCGCCGACTACTCCGGATTCCGCGACTACGTGGCGACCAGGAGCAGGGCACTGCTGCGTACCGCGTACCTGCTGACCGGCAACGCCGCCGACGCCGAGGACCTGCTGCAGTCCGCGCTCGCCAAGACCTACCTGGCCTGGAACCGGATCGAGGACCGCAGCGCGGTCGACGGGTACGTCAGGCGCGCGATGGTGAACACCCACATCTCCTGGTGGCGGCGGCGCAGGGTGGAGGAGTTTCCCACCGACGACCTGCCTGACCAGGCGGTTGCTGACCACGCGGGCAGCAGCGACCTGCAGGAAACGCTGCGCCAGGCGATCGACCGGCTGCCGCAGCGGATGCGCGCGGCGGTGGTGCTGCGTTTCTACGAGGACATGACCGAGGCCGAGGTTGCCGATGTACTCGGCGTGAGCCTCGGCACGGTGAAGAGCACGGTGTCGCGGGCCGTCGCCAAGCTCAGGATCGACGCGGCCCTGCAGGCCGACTGAGCCAGCGCCGGGGCAGTTCCGGCCGGTCACGCGGGGTGCCGGCGGCCGCGCTTGGGCGGTACTGACGGGCCGGGAAATTGCCGCTACCGTGACACTATCCACTGTCATGGCGGATTCCGGCTAGCCCGCAGCGGCGGCGCCGGCGCCCAGAGATTCCGCAGGGGGTTCGGCCGTGCGCAGCACGATGATGGACATTCCGCTTACCGTGACCTCGATCATGCGGCACGGCACCACGGCCTACGGCAGCAGCCAGGTGGTGACGCTGACGCCGCACGGGCTGCGGCGGCAGAGCTACGCCGAGACCGGGGCGAGGGCGGCCAGGCTGGCGAATGCGCTGCGCTCGCTCGGCGTCGACGGTGACCAGCGGGTGGCGACGCTGATGTGGAACAACGCCGAGCACCTCGAGGCCTACCTGGCCATCCCGTCCATGGGCGCCGTGCTGCACACCCTGAACCTGCGGCTCGACCCGCAGGTCATCGGCTACATCGCCGACCACGCAGGCGACGACGCGGTGATCGTCGACGCCACCCTGGTGCCGCTGCTGGTGCAGGTGCTGCCGCACGCGCCCGCCATCAGGCACGTCATCGTGACCAAGGCGGAAGGCGAGACCGAGTTCGCGCCGCCCGCCGACCTGACCGCCCTCGGCCGCGCGGTGCATTCCTACGATGCGCTGCTGGCGGCGCAGCCTGACCGCTTCGACTGGCCGGCCGTGGATGAGCGGTCGGCCGCCGCGATGTGCTACACCAGCGGCACCAC
>JASHQL010000444.1 GCA_030039155.1 Streptosporangiaceae bacterium
CCGCGCCCGGCGCGCAGCCGTCGTCGTCGCCCGGCCACGGGACCAGCTCAGCCAGCCCGACCAGCCAGCCGGCCTCGAGTCCGGCCAGCTCGAGCCCGGCCAGCCAGGGGCTCGCCAGCTTCCAGGTGCTGTCGATGACGTTCGTGTCGGACCAGCAGGGGTTCGCGCTCGGCACCGTCGACTGCAGCACCGGGCGCTGCCTGGCACTGCTCGGCAGCACGAACGGCGGCACCAGCTGGAGCCAGCTCACCGCGCCGGCCACGAACGCCGGCGGGCCCTACGGCACCTGCCCGGCAGGCGCGCCGTGCGTGCAGCAGATCAGGTTCGCCACCCCGCAGGTCGGCTACGCCTACGACCCCTCGCTGCTGCTCACCACGAACGGCGGCAGCAGCTGGCAGCAGGTCAGCGGCACGAACGTCAGCTCGCTTGAGACCGCGGACGGCACTGTGGTCAGGGTGGTGTCTAACAGCATGGGCTGCAGCGGACAGCCCTACCGGGTGCAGTCAGCGGCGGTCGGCGGCACGTCATGGCACACCCTGCGAGCGCAGCCGTTCACCCAGATCTGCCCGCCGGTGCTGTACCGGCAGGGTCAGCGGCTGGTGCTCGCCGCTTACGGCAACCCGGCCGGCGGCGTGCGCGCGACCGCGCAGATCGGCCGTTCGGCGAACGGCGGCGCGACCTGGGCCAGCGGGAGTGACCAGTGCGGCGGCAAGACCGGCTATGCCTCGGGGGTGGCGCTCGCGCCACCGGACGTGCTCGTCGAGCTGTGCCAGGACCAGGCGCCCGGCCCCGGCAACGTCTATCCCCCGGCCTGGGTCAGGGTTTCGGTGAACGGCGGCGCGACGTTCGGTCCCGACATGATCGTGCCGTCCCGGCTGCACGCCAGCTACCTGCAGTACCAAGTCGCCGCGGCCAGCGACAACAGGCTGCTGGTGGTGGAGAGCGGGCAGCAGCGCAGCGAGGCACTGCTCACCGAGAACGGCGGCGCGAGCTGGTCATCGACGCTCAACCTGAGCGGCCAGGCCAAGGTCATCCTGGTCGGCTACCAGGACCCGCTGACCTGCCGGATCGCGCAGGCGGGCAACCTGTGGACGACCACCACCGGCGGCCAGGCCTGGCAGCCGCAGCACTTCTGATTCGCCCCGCGCAACCAGCAGGAATCGCGGGGTTGCGGCGGTTGGGCGAATCTGATGGCATATTCCGGCACGCTCTTCGCTGCGCGCCAAGTAGCGGGCGAAGGCACCGGGGGTCGAAGGAGTGCCGGTGGCACGAAGACCGCGCTTGCTGCCCGCGCTGGCGGGTGCCGCAGTCGCGGCCACCGTGCTCGCGGCCGGCTGCTCGGCAGCCGGCACCGCAGGCCTCGCGGTGCCGGCCGGCCAGCCGCAGCCAGCCGGGCAGCACCTCACCTCGGTGCCTGGCCGCGCGAACGTCAAGCTGACCGAGACCGGCAGCACCCTGCTCTACCCGCTCATGCAGGCGTGGGCCGCCGCGTACCACCAGCGCTACGGCCAGGTCACGATCAGCACCGCGGGCACCGGCTCGGGGGCCGGCATCCAGGCAGCCGCGGCCGGCACCGCGAACATCGGCGCTTCCGACGCCTTCCTGTCCAGCGGCGACCTGGTGGACAACCCGAGCCTGCTGAACATCCCGCTGGCCATCTCGGCGCAGCAGGTCAACTACAACCTGCCGCAGTTGCCGGCCAGCGAGCACGTGCGGCTGAACGGCCAGGTCCTCGCGCAGATGTACGACGGGACCATCACGAACTGGGACGCCGCCGCCATCCGCAACCTCAACCCCGGCATCCGGCTGCCGGACACCAGGGTGCTGCCGCTGCACCGGCTCGACAGCTCCGGCGACACCTTCCTGTTCACCAGCTACCTGGCCAGCACCGTGCCGGCCTGGGGCAGCGCGATCGGCTACGGCACGACGGTGGCCTGGCCGGCCGTGCCCGGCGCGCTCGGCGAGACCAAGAACAGCGGCATGATCGCGGGCTGCCGGGCGCACCCCGGCTGCGTCGCCTACGTCGGCATCGCCTACCTGGACGAGGCGACCATCGCCGGGCTCGGCGAGGCGGAGCTGTCCAACGCGGCCGGCCGCTACCTGCTGCCGGACCCGGCCAGCATCAGCGCCGCCGCGGCCAGCTTCGTCTCGCTGCTGCCGGCCAACGAGACGATCTCCATGATCAACGGCCCGGCCACCGAGGGCTACCCGCTGGTGAACTACGAGTACGCGATCGTCTCCACCAGGCAGCGCGCCGCGGCAGCCCGCGACGTGCGGTCGTTCCTGCACTGGGTGATCACCACCGGGAACGCGGCCAGCTTCCTCGGCCCTGTGCACTTCCAGCCGCTGCCCGCCGAGGTGGCAGCGCTCGCCGACGCGCAGATCGCGAGGATCCGCTGATGAGCGCGGCAACCGTGCGGTCCGTAGCCAGCCCGGCCAGACAGCAAGCCATTTTGACCGGGAACGTGCCGGCCGCCCGCCGGCTGCCCGCCACCACGCCGAGGGTGCTCGCGCTGCTGATGACCGGGCTGGTGGTGGCGTCGCTGGTCTGGGGAGCGGTGGCCGCCTTCGCGGTCAGCCAGCACTCGTCGGCGGCCAGTGGCGTGGTCGCCGCCGGCGAGCCGCTCAGCTTCGACG
>JASHQL010000445.1 GCA_030039155.1 Streptosporangiaceae bacterium
AGAAGGTCTGCGCCCGGCCGCTGGTCCTGTCCACGACCTGATCGGGCACCGCGAACGTGCCCGGCCCGTACGAGACTGTCAGCGAGCCGACCGCGCTCGGCGCGAGCACCTGGCGAACCCCGGCGGCCCGCAGCGCCCACAGGTTGGCCCGGTACGGGATCTGGTGCGGCGGGAACTGGTGCCGCCGCCCGTGCCGCGGCAGGAACGCGACCCGGCGGCCGGCCACATCGCCGATGACCAGCGGGTCACTGGGCAGGCCGAACGGCGTCTCGACCAGGACCTCTTCGGCGTCCTCGAGGAACTCGTAGAGGCCGGTGCCGCCGATGACGCCGATCTCTGCCAGGTCGCTCACCGGGTCAGGGTACCGGGAGCGGCATCGGGTCAGGAGGCGGCGCTGGCGGCCTTCTTGCCCGAGTCGCCGGAGCCCGATGGGCCCGCGGAACTGGCGGAGCTGGAACCCGACGACGAGGAGCCGCCCTTGTCGGACTTGGCGGACTTGGCGGCGCTCGACGAGCCTTCGCTGCCTGCCGACTCGCCGGACGAGCCGTTCGACCCGTTCGAGCCGCTGCCGTTCTTGTCCTTGGCGGAGGGCACCGTGCCCGAGCCGTTCCGGCTGTCGGTCCGGTAGAAGCCGGAGCCCTTGAACACGATGCCGACCGGGGAGTACACCTTGCGGAGCCGCCCGCCGCACACCGTGCACACGGTCAGCGGGTCATCGCTGAACCGCTGCACGACCTCGGTCCGGTCCGCGCACTCGGTGCAGGCGTACTGGTACGTCGGCACTGTTCCTCCCTCTGGCGGCGGTCTTAGCACTCGCCGCAGTCAACTGCTAAATGGTAGCAACGGCTAGCGGACCCTGATGATTCCTTCACCCGGCTGGGCAACGGCGCGTACCGGCTGGTCCAGCGGCCCGGCCGGCACGGCCTGCTCAGGGCCGAGCAACTCGCCGTCGTGCAGCAGCGCGATCGTCAGGATGCCTGGCCCGACCCTGGCCAGCGCGCGGTCGTAGGAGCCGCCGCCGCGGCCGAGCCGGTTGCCCTGCCGGTCAGCCGCGACCGCGGGCACGATGACCAGGTCAGCGCTTGTGATTGCGGTCACACCACGCGGCGGCTCGGTCGGCTCGAGCAGCCCGCGCGGGCCAGCCGCCACCGAGTCCGGCCCCTCGTAGGACGCCCAGTCCAGGTCGCCGTCCGGCCGCAGCAGCGGCAGCAGCAGATAGCTGCCGCGCTTCCACAGCGCGAACACCAGGCCACGGGTATCGGGCTCGGTGCCGACCGACAGGTAGGCCGCGACCGTGCCGGCCATCTGCGCCTCCGGCGCCGCCAGCACGGCATCCCTGAGCTGGTGCCCGGCGGCCGCCAGGGCGGCCGCGCTGAGCCCGCGCCTGGCCGCAAGCACCCGCACGCGGAGTGCTGCTTTCGCCTCCGCGAGCGCGCATGCTTGAGCGGAGCGGGGGTAGCCAGACTCTCCATGTCCCACTGCCGCGTTCTCCAGACGGATGGCTAAGGTTCTCAGCATGGCTGATTCACGTGCCGTCACCAAGGCCGTCGTGCCGGTAGCCGGGCTCGGCACCAGGTTCCTGCCGATCACCAAGGCAGTGCCCAAGGAGATGCTGCCGGTCATCGACACGCCGACCATCCAGCTGGTGGTCGAGGAAGCTGCCATGGCGGGCCTGCGTGACGTGCTGATGGTCACCACGCGGCGGAAAAATGCGATAGAAGAGTATTTTGACCGGAACGAGGAACTTGAGGACGCTCTCGCAGCCAAGGGTGATGAGGCAGGCCTCGATGAGGTACGCGCGCCGGCCGGGCTAGCCCAGATCCACTACGTCCGCCAGGGATCGCCTCTCGGGCTCGGGCATGCCGTGCTGTGCGCGGCCGCGCACGTGGGCAACGAGCCGTTCGCCGTGCTGCTCGGCGACGACTTCATCGACAAGCGCGACCCGCTGCTCGACCGGATGCTGCAGGTGCGGCAGCAGCGCGGTGGCAGCGTCGTCGCGCTGATGGAGGTCGAGCCCGACCAGGTCTCCGCCTATGGCTGCGTGGCCATCAAGCCGACCGACGAAGACGACGTGGTCACGGTCACCGACCTGGTGGAGAAGCCCGAGCCTGGCCAGGCCCCGTCCAACTGGATCATCATCGGCCGCTATATCTGCGATCCGAGCATCTTCAGCGTGCTGGCGCACACCCCGCCCGGCCGGGGCGGTGAGATTCAGCTCACCGACGCGCTGCGCACGCTGGCGATCAGCGACCGGGCCGACGCCAGCGGCGACGGGGTCGTCGGGCCCGATGGCGGCGGGGTGCACGGCGTGCTGTTCCGTGGCCGCCGCTACGACACCGGCAACAAGATCGACTACCTGCGCACGCTGATCCAGTTCGCCTGCGACCGGCCTGATATCGCGCCCGAGTTCGTCCCGTGGCTGCGTGAGTACCTGGACAGCATGCTGCCCGCCAGCTCGGCTAGCTGAGAATTCCGAACTATTCCCATTTAGCCTAGTTCAGCCAGGCTGGTCTCGCTCATGGCCGGTCAACGTTTGGAGTTTTGGTAGTACTGGACTACCACTAAAACTCCAAACGTTGCGGGGAGCTCCATCCGGGGACGCTGGCCCGGCGCGTTGCCGGTCCGCGGGCGGGCTGCGGTGCGCGCAGGGTCCTCGTTCCCTTCATGAATAGGGTGAGCAGCACGGCGCCGCATGTGCCGAGGCGCCACCGCAACCGGGCAGGACCCCAATGGAATCTGTGGAAGCTCACCTGGCAGACGTGCTGGCCGCGATCAGGCCGCTGCCCGCGCGCGAGCTGAGCCTGGCCGAGGCGCAGGGCGCGGTGCTCGAGCGCGCTGTCGCCGCGCGGTGGCCGCTGCCGCCGTTCGACAACTCCGCGATGGACGGCTACGCGGTGCTCGCCAGCGACGTCGCCGGCGCGAC
>JASHQL010000446.1 GCA_030039155.1 Streptosporangiaceae bacterium
CAGGATCTGGCTGGCCGCGACGTCACGCTCGGCCAGCAGGTACGCGATCCGGTGCGTGAGCACCCTGGTCTTGCCAGAGCCCGCGCCGGCCACGATCAGCAGCGGGCTGCCCTCGTGCACGACGGCCGCGCGCTGCTGCGGGTTCAGCCCGTCCAGGAGCGAGTCAACGGCCATCGCGGTCACCCGCCCAAGCCTAGGCGGTACCGCCGACAGCGCCGGCGAGGAACGCGAGCGCCTCGCCGTGACCATTTCCTAGGAAGGGAACGAGATGCCCCGTGGCGGGCGCCACCCGCCAGCAGGCGGCTCGTTCCCTTCCTTAATACTCGTCTGGCACCAGCGTCGGCGTGGACCTGGTCAGCGTCTCCTTGCGGAAGAACGCGGGATCCTTGATCCGGCAGTAGATGTAGAACGCCAGGCCCACGACCACCGACGCGAAGATGATCACGAAGGCGCCGCCGACCTCCCAGTGGATGCCGGGAATGGTCCAGTGCGTATAGCTCTCGCCGGTGGCCACGTCGTAGTCTTCCCAGACGCTCCAGCCGCCGAGGAAGAACAAGATCAGGGCGCCGAGCAACGGCAGCAGGCCCTGCATGAAGAAGTTCCTGACGCTCTTCAGCAGGTTCCTGCGGTAATACCAGAAACAGGCGAAGCCGGTCAGGCCGTAGTAGAACGCGATGTACAAGCCAACGCCGGTGACCGCGTCCAGGATGACGTAATTCGACGTGCCCAGGTAGTTCATCGGGATATAGAGCAGCAGCGAGATGCCGCCCATCACCACGGTGGAAACCGTCGGGGTCAGGTACTTGGGGTGGATCTTCGCGAACGCCTTCGGGATGGCCCGGTACGCGCCCATGGACAGCGTGGTACGCGCGGTCGGCAGGATCGTCGTCTGCGTCGACGCCGCGGCCGACGAGAGCACCATCAGCAACAGCAGGTGGGTGAGGACGGAGCCGAAGGCTGAGGTGCCGAAGATGGCATGCCCCTGGATCGACAGCACGTCGCTTGAGTTGTTCAGGTTGCCGAGGCCGTTGCCGGTCGAGCCGACGCCGGCGAACGCCTGCATCGAGAAGATCACCAGCGCGTAGGTCACCAGCAGCAGCACCGTGGAGATCATCGCGGCCCGGCCGGGCGTCTTGCTCTTGTCCTTGGTCTCCTCGTTCACCGAGACGGCGGTGTCCCAGCCCCAGTAGATGAACACCATCAGCACGATGCCGCTGGCGAACGCGTTGAACGTGGGCAGGTGGAACGGGTCGAGCCAGGACAGCGACGGGGTCAGGTGCGCGGCCGGCGCGGTCCCGTTGCCGACCTTCACCAGTGCCACGATCGACATCACGATCAGCATCGTGACCTCGACGCCGAGCAGCAGCTTCTGGAAGGTGGCCGACACCTCGATGCCGACGTAGCAGATCGCGGTCATCAAGATGATCCAGATGATGCCGGCCAGCAGCACCCAGCTGCTCTTCGGGTTGTGCCCGATGCCGCCGGCGTTGAACAGCAGGAAGATGTACTGACCCGCGACCTGCGCCAGGCTGGCCATCACCAGGATGTCGGCGGCCACGATGCCCCAGCCGCCCCACCAGCCGCTGCGCGGACCGAACGCCCTGGTGGCCCAGGTGAAGGTGGTGCCGCAGTCCGGGTCGGCCTTGTTCATCTCGCTGTAGCCGATCGAGGTGAACAGCATCGGGATGAACGCCAGCACGGCGATGATCGGGGCATGCACCCCGACCAGCACGACCACGAAGACGAGGGTGGCCGCGAGGCTGTAGGCAGGGGCTACCGAGGCGGTCGCGATGACCGTGCTGGAGATGAGCCCGAGTGCACCTGACTTGAGGCCCTTATCGAGCTGTTCTTCTTCGAGCGCCTGGGTACTAGCCATGTCTGCCCCTCCTGGAAGTCGCAACGCAGGCTGGCCGGCGCTGCCGCGCGTCCCGCACTCACCCGGCACCGATCCGGTGCGCAAGCACAACGAACTTGCTCGCGATGTGCACCGGTTCTAGCATGCATTGCGCTTGTTGGCAACGATTTCAGTTGTATCGATAAGAAAACTCAACTGGTCCCGTCGGCTCCGCCGTCTGCCGGAGGTCTAGGATCCCGGTATGCGCATACTCCTTGTCGGCGCCGGCGGAGTCGGCGGCGCCTTCGCCCAGATCGCCGCCAGGCGGCCGTTTGCCGAACTGATCATCGCCGATTATGACCTGTCGCGGGCTCAGCGTGCGGCGGCGGCGAAGGACTCATACCAAGCCGTGCAGCTAGACGCCAGGGACGAGCAGGCTACCGCCGCGCTGCTGCGCGAGCACTCCTGCGATGTGCTGATGAATGCTACTGATCCTCGCTTTGTCATGCCGTTGTTCCGCGCGGCCCTGTCCACGCAGGCGGACTACCTGGACATGGCCATGTCCTTGTCTCATCCCCACCAGCATGAGCCTTACGCCAAGACCGGCGTCAAGCTGGGCGACGAGCAGTTCGAGATGGCCGGCCAGTGGGAGCAGTCCGGCAAGCTGGCGCTGGTCGGCATCGGCGTGGAGCCTGGCCTGTCCGACGTGTTCGCCAGGCACGCGGCGGACGAGCTGTTCAGCTCGATCGACCAGCTTGGCGTGCGGGACGGTGCCGACCTGACGGTGGCCGGCTACGACTTCGCGCCGTCGTTCTCGATCTGGACCACGATCGAGGAATGCCTGAACCCGCCGGTGATCTGGGAGGCCGGCCGCGGCTGGTTCACCACGCCGCCGTTCTCCGAGCCGGAGACCTTTACCTTCCCTGACGGCATCGGCCCGGTCGAGTGCGTCAACGTGGAGCACGAGGAAGTGCTGCTGATGCCGCGCTGGGTCGAAGCGCAGCGGGTGACCTTTAAGTACGGCCTCGGCGAGGAGTTCATCAGCGTGCTGCAGACGCTGCACAAGCTCGGCCTTGACCGGACCGAGCCGGTGCGGGTCGGCTCGGCGTCGGTGTCACCCCGCGACGTGGTCGCCGCCTGCCTGCCTGATCCGGCGCAACTCGGCGACAAGATGACCGGCAAGACCTGCGCGGGCACCTGGGTCACCGGGACCGGCAAGGACGGCAACCCGCGGGAGGTGTACCTCTACCACGTGGTCGACAACGCCTGGTCGATGGCGGAGTACGGGTCGCAGGCCGTGGTCTGGCAGACCGCGGTGAACCCGGTGGTGGCCCTTGAGCTGGTCGAGACCGGCGCGTGGTCCGGGAGCGGCGTGCTCGGGCCAGAGGCGTTCCCGGCCCGGCCGTTCCTCGACCTGCTGACCGAGTACGGGTCGCCGTGGGGGATGGAAGAGCGCACGCCAGGTAGTTCCTGATACTTCGCTGAGGAAGGATCGTTGCGGTGGCAGTAGAAGAGTTGCAGAACTTCGTCGGCGGCCAGTGGACCGACCTGTCGTTCGACAAGCGCGCCGAGCTGATCAACCCGAGCACCGGCGAGGTGTTCGCGACGGCTCCGGTGTCCGGCGAGGCAGAGGTCGACGCCGCGTTCTCGGCGGCGCAGGAGGCGTTCCCGCAGTGGCGGGACGCGACCCCGGCCGAGCGCAGCCTGGCGCTGCTGAAGATCGCCGACGCGCTGGAGCGGCGCGCCGACGAGTTCGTGGCGGCTGAGTCCAAGAACACCGGCAAGCCGATCGCGCTGACCGCCTCGGAGGAGATCCCGCCGATGGTGGACCAGATCAGGTTCTTCGCCGGCGCGGCCAGGATGCTCGAGGGCAGGTCGGCCGGTGAGTACATGACCGGGTTCACCTCGTTCATCAGGCGCGAGCCGGTCGGCGTCTGCGCCGCGGTGACGCCGTGGAACTACCCGATGATGATGGCGGTGTGGAAGTGGGCGCCGGCCCTGGCCGCGGGGAACTCCATGGTGCTCAAGCCGTCAGACACCACCCCGGTGACCACGCTGCTGCTGGCCGAGCTGATCAGTGAGTTCGTGCCGGCCGGCACCTTCAACGTGATCTGCGGCGACCGCGACACCGGCCGCGCGCTGGTCGCGCACAAGGCGCCGCAGATGGTGTCCATCACCGGCAGCGTGCGGGCCGGCCGGGAGGTGGCGGCGGCGGCCGCCCAGGGACTGAAGCGGGTGCACCTGGAACTCGGCGGCAAGGCGCCGGTCGTGGTGTTCGATGACGCCGACCCGGAGAAGGCGGCAGCGGCCATCGCGATCGCCGGCTACTTCAACGCCGGGCAGGACTGCACGGCGGCGACCAGGGTGCTGGCCGGGCCGCACATCCACGACGACTTCGTGGCCGCGCTGACCGAGCAGGCCAAGGAGCAGGTCACCGCGGGGCCGGAGAACGAGGACGCCACCTACGGCCCGCTGAACAACGCCAGCCAGCTGGAGCGGGTGTCCGGCTTCATCAGCCGGCTGCCTGACCACGCGCACGTGCTGGCCGGCGGCAGGCAGGCCGGCGACCGCGGCTACTTCTTCGAGGCCAGCGTCGTCGACGGGCTGCGGCAGGACGACGAGATCATCCAGAACGAGGTGTTCGGGCCGGTCATCACCGTGCAGAAGTTCTCCTCAGAAGAAGAGGCACTGCGCTGGGCGAACGGCACCGAGTACGGGCTCGCCTCGTCGGTGTGGACCGCCGACCACGGCCGGGCGATGCGGATGGCCAGGGCGCTCGACTTCGGCTGCGTGTGGATCAACACGCACATCCCGCTGGTCGCCGAGATGCCGCACGGCGGCTTCAAGCACTCCGGCTACGGCAAGGACCTGTCCATGTACGGGTTCGACGACTACACCAGGGTCAAGCACGTGATGTCGTCGCTTGACTAGGGCGCGTCCGGCGCCAGCAGCCGGGCCGCGTTGTCGTGCATGATCGCGGCCAGCTCGTCGTCGGTGAAGCCGAGCTTGGCCACGTTCTGCGCTGCCGCCAGCGGGTCGTCGAGCGGGTAGTCGCTGCCGAACAGCACCCGGTCGGTGCCGACCTTGCGTAACACCCAGCAGAACTGCTCGGCGAACGGCCCGCCGGCCAGCAGGCTGCCGGTCGCGGAGATGTCGATCCAGACCCGCCGCGGCCACCACGGGTACCTGGCGATGATCTCGTACACCAGCAGCTGCGGGAACGACGGGCCGTGCGCGTGCGCCAGGATCAGCCGCGCCGCTGGCACCGCGATCGCCAGCTTGACGAACTTGCCGGGCTGATCGGCGTCCCAGGGCGCGTACGCGTCGAACAGCACCGGGATGCCCAGCCCTGCCGCGTGCCGGACGACGGCCTCGACCGCGGGGTCGGCCACGTCGAAGTCCTGGGTGTTGGGGTGCAGCTTCAGCCAGCGGCAGCCGGCCTTGGCGACCCGGTCGAGCTCGGCGAGCGCGTCCTGGCCGTCGGCCGGATGCACGGAGCAGACCGGGTAGTAGAAGCCCGCCGAGCCAGCCGCCAGCGCGAGTACCGCGTCGTTGCGTGCTGTGGTCCTGGCTAAGTCGGCCTTCGGCGCGATGGTGAGCGCGGCGGCCCGGCTGATCGGCGAGCCCGCGACGATCGCCAGGTAGGCGGCCGGCGGGTGCGGGTCCCCGGCAACCTGGTCATCGCCGGTGAGCATGGGGTGGGTGTGCGCGTCGATGATGGGCCCGTCGTACATGCGGCACCGCCCTTCGCGGCTACCTAGCCGGCCCAAGCACGGCCTGGGTCTGGGTCACCTGCGCTGCCAGCCTGCCGCGGTCGTCGGCCAGGCTGGTCTGCACCACGATCACGGTGCGGCCGGCGTGCAGCGGCCTTGCCACCGCCTGCAGCACGCCGCCGCGCACCCCGCGCAGGAACGAGGTGCTCGAGCTGATCGTGGCGGTCCCGGCGCCTTCCGGCAAGTTCAGGTAGGCGCAGATGGCACCGATGCTGTCGGCAAGCGCCATCAGCACGCCGCCGTGCAGGATGCCGCCGGTGGTGCACAGCTCGGCCGACCAGGCTAAGCTGCCGCGGACCTCGGCCGGCTCAGCGCTGGCCAGCTGGATGCCGAGCCTGCCGGCGAACGGCATCATGTCCACCAGCCCGGCCAGGTCGGCGGTTTCGCTCACCGGCTCAGGCTAGAACGGATACGCAGGCAGGTCTCCGCGAATCGTGACCCACTGGGTCTCGGTGAACGCCTCGAGGTTGGCCTGCGCGCCGCCGAGCCTGCCGCCGTTGCCGGACGCGCCGACCCCGCCGAACGGGATCGTCGCCTCGTCGTTCACGGTCTGGTCGTTGATGTGCACCAGGCCGGTCGGTATCCGCTCGGCGATCTCGAGGCCGCGGTAGACATCCCTGGTCAGGATGCCGAGCGACAGGCCGTACTCGGTGCCGCGGGCCAGTTCGACAGCCTCGTCGATGCTGTCGAACGGCACCACGGGCGCGACCGGGCCGAAGATCTCCTCCACGTAGGCCGGCGCGGTCAGCGGCACCTCGGCGAGCACGGTCGGCCGGTAGAACAGGCCGTCGTAGCTGCCGCCGGTGAGCAGCGCGGCGCCGGCCTCGACGGTGCCGGTGACGATCCTGTGCACGTTGTCCCGCTGCCGCTCGTCGATCAGCGGGCCGAGCGCGACCTGGTCGCGGAACGGGTCGCCGACCGGCAGGTGGCTGGCCCGCTCGGCCAGCGCCGACGCGTACTCCTTTGCCACCGAGCTGTGCACCAGGTGCCTGCTCGCCGACATGCAGATCTGGCCCTGGTGAATGAACGAGCCGAACGCGCCGACCGAGGTGGCCTGCTCCACGTCCACGTCGTCGAGCACGATCAGCGCGGAGTTGCCGCCAAGCTCCAGGTGCACCCGCTTCAGGTGCTCTCCGGCCAGCCTGGCCACGGCGCGGCCGGCCTTGGTCGAGCCGGTGAACGCGATGATCCGCACGTCCGGGTTGACGATCAGGGCCTCGCCGATGTCCGCGCCGCCCGGCAGCACGTGCAGCAGCCCGTCCGGCAGCCCGGCAGCCGCGAACAGCTCGGCCAGCAGCACGCCGCCGCTCACCGAGGTGCGCGGGTCCGGCTTGAGCACCGCTGCGTTGCCGAGCGCCAGGGCCGGCGCGACCGACCTGATCGACAGGATCGTCGGCACGTTGAACGGCGCGATCACGCCGACCACTCCGGCAGGGACCCGGCGCGCCAGGCTCAGCCGCGGCTGCGGCGTGCGCAGGAGCTGGCCGTACGGCTGCGAGGCGAGCGCGGCGGCCTCGTAGCATTCCTCCGACGACACGCCGACCTGCAGGTCGCCGAGCGGCGGGATGGCTCCGGTCTCCCTGGACAGCCAGGTCTTGATCTCGTCGGCGTGCTCGAGCCACAGGTCGCCGGCCTTGCGCAGCACCGCGGCGCGCTGGCTGTACGGCGCGGCCGCCCAGTCGCGCTGCGCTTGTACCGCCCGCTGCACCGCGTCGTCGACGTCGGCGGCGCTCGCGTGGCCGATCGAGCCGAGCCGCTCGCCGGTGGCCGGCTCGGTCACCGGGTGCGATCCTGCCGACCCGTCGATCCAGCCGCCGGAATAGATCTTGCCGTGCCAGGCACCCGAGTCAAGAAGCCCCATCTGGACCCGCCTCACTCCGTATCGATGCTCAAGGCCGCTGCCAGGCCCGCGGTCCGGGCCTGCCGGGGGACGACCCCCGGCTCCCCGCTCTGCGAACGCTGGTCCGCATTGCGGCGCAGTGGATAGATCCGATCATGGCGGCTGCCGCCTGCAGCATGTCAACCCTTTCCGGGTTAATTGCCGCCAGGCACCTCCCCCTTAGGATCGGAGCATGCTGGAGGACAAGGACATCAGCCGGATCCTGGTGATCGTCGCGCACCCGGATGACGTGGACTTCGGCGCCGCAGGCACGATCGCCGGCTGGACCGACGCCGGGCTCGAGGTGAGCTACTGCATCGTCACCAACGGCGACGCGGGCGGCAGCGACCCTTCGGTGTCGCGCGCCGACATGGCCAGGCTGCGGCAGGTCGAGCAGACCGCGGCGGCGAAGCAGGTAGGCGTGCACGACCTGCATTTCCTCGGCTATCCGGATGGCAGGGTCGAGCCGACGCTGGCGCTGCGCCGTGACCTGGCCAGGGTGATCAGGCTGCTGCGGCCGGACCGGGTGGTCTGCCAGTCACCTGACCGGAACTACGCGAGGCTGGGCGTGAGCCACCCGGACCACCGGGCGGTGGGCTCGGCCTCGCTGGATGCCATCTACCCGGACGCGCGCAACCAGTTCGCGTTCCCCGAGCTGCTGGCCGAGGAGAAGCTGGAGCCGTGGACGGTGCGCGAGGTATGGGTGTCGGGCGGCCTTGCGCCCAATCACTACGTCGACATCACCGGCACCTTCGAGCGCAAGCTCGCCGCGCTGCGCTCGCACGCCAGCCAGATCAGCGATCCTGATGCGCTCGGCGACCGGCTGCGCCTCTGGCTCGGCAGATCGGCAGCACAGGCCGGGCTGCCGGAAGGCCGGCTCGCCGAGGCCTTCCAGGTCCTCGAGACCGGCTGAGTCGCGGGCCCGCCGGTTCAGGTCGGCCAGGTGCCAGCCTGCGGCCGGCCCGCACGGGTGCACAACGCGCTCATCGCGCAGCAAGCCGTGATATGCGGATGACTTACCGCTAATTCCCATCGATGTTATCGAAAATTTACCTGATTCCGGTTGACACAACCTTGAATCCAGATAGGAAATAGGGGAACTTACCGGAGGTGCGAGGCATGCGCAGGTCTTCTGCGGCCAGACACCGACTCACGCAGGAGGACTAGTGCGCACGATCAAGACCATGGTCGCGCTCGCCGCGGTGACACTCGCCGCGTCGGTGGTAGCGGCGGCCCCGGCCCTGGCCGACCCGCCGACGCACCACGGCAAAGTCATCACCCCGCGGTACTACGACGTGGTCGGCGTCGGCGCCGACACCGACGACACGCTGCTTGACCAGCTGGCCGCCGACTACGACGCGGCACACCACAAGCACAACAAGACCCACCCGTGGATCTACAGCTGGGACGCGGTCCCGCCGAACAACCCGACCGACCTGACGCAGGAAATCAGCGTGAAGCAGGGCTGCGCGAAGATCCTCCGGCCGGACGGCACCGGCGACGGCCTGACCGACTTCGAACTCGGCACCAAGACGCACGGCCACTACTGCATCGACTTCAACCGGGCAGCCAGCAGCAGGTCGAGCGACCCGCTGCCGTACGGCCCGACCGGTGACGTGTACGTCCAGCTTGCCGAGGACGCCGAGAGCTGGGCGGTGGACAGCACCACCGACGCCCCGGCCAGCCTCACCCCGGCACAGCTCACCTCCATCTTCAGCTGCGCCGACACGAACTGGGACCAGGTCGGCGGCACGGACGCGCCGATCGACGTGGTGCTGCCGGCCGACACCGCGGGCGTGACCAAGTTCTGGCTGAAGGCACTCGGCCTGAGTTCCTACCCGACCTGCGCGACCACGGTGCAGCAGAACGAGGGCACCGATTCGGTGTTCACCAACTCGACCACCGGGCCCGAGGCGATCGTGCCGTTCTCGGTCGGCAAGTACATCGCGCAGGGCTTCCACTCTGCCCAGTGCGGCCACAAGCCGACCAAGAACCAGAACGAGTTCGGCTGCGACCAGAACGGCAGCCTGCAGCTTGGCCAGATCAACGCCACCTCGCCGACGGTCGGCACCGGCACCAACACCCAGATCAACATCGGCTTTGACGGCACGTTCCTGCGGCCGATCTACGACGTGGTCTGGTACGCGGTGCACAGCAAGAACGGCGACCACATCCCCGACTACCTCGAGCCGTTCTTTGCCTCGGCGCACGCCAAGGTCAAGGGCTGGTTCTGCACCAACAAGACCGCGCTCAAGGCGATCACCGACTACGGGTTCCTGACGGTACCCACCTGCGGTTACGGGTCCTGATCCGCAGCAAGACTCAGTGCCCCGCCGGCCGAGCCAGCACCATGGCCCGGCCGGCGGGGCACTCGGCACGACAGGCTTCTCCGCACCGAAATCACTTGTTTACCTTTCATTCACTTATTGCTCTAGATCTGGAAAGGCGAGTCCAAGAGTATGCATTTGCCTGAGGCGGACGTGGCTGCTTCACGCGTGCCCGCATTCGGCAAAGGAGGGCTGGTGTCATGGCCGTCGCGCTGACTCGTGCCCCCTCAGCGTCGGCCGGCGATGACACGCCGCGCACGATCGTGTCCCGCGGGTCACGGGGCGACGTCATCTTCAGGTCCATCCTCAGGGCCGCGGGACTGTCCAGCTTCGCCATCACCGGGCTGATCCTGATCTTCCTGATCTACCGCGGCTGGTGGGCGCTGCGGACCGACGGGTTCAGCTTCTTCACCAAGCAGAACTGGGTGTTCGTCGGCAACGAGTTCGGCATCGGCGGGATCCTGCCCGACACCGTCATCATCGCGGCCATCGCGGCGCTCGTCGGCATCCCGATCGCGGTCGGCACCGCGATCTTCATCTCCGAGTACGCGCCGGGGCGGCTCAAGCGCATCCTGATCGCCGTCATCGACCTGATGGCCGCGATCCCGAGCATCATCTACGGCGTCTGGGGCCGGTTCTTCCTGATGCCCAGGCTGGTCGGCACGATGAGCTGGCTGTCGAACCACCTCAACTGGTTCCCGCCGTTCAAGACCACGGTCGCCTACAGCGCCTCGACCTTCGTCGGCTCGCCCGCGATCGCCGGGCTCGTGGTCTCGCTGATGGTCATCCCGATCGTGACCTCGCTGTCGCGCGAAGTGTTCTCGCAGGCGCCGCAGGGCGAGCGGGAGGGCGCGTACGCGCTCGGCTCGACCCGCTGGGGCATGATCAGGACCGTCGTGCTGCCGTTCGGCAGGGGCGGCGTGATCGGCGCCGCGATGCTCGGCATCGGCAGGGCGCTCGGCGAGACCATCGCCGTGTTGCTGATCATCAGCCAGGCGTACAACCTGAACTGGCACGTACTGCAGAGCGGCGGCAGCTCGGTGGCCTCGCTGATCGCCGGCAGCTGGGCATCGGCCGACACCAACCAGCTGTCCGCGCTGATGGCCGCTGGCCTCACCCTGTTCGCACTGACGCTGGTCGTCAACTCGCTTGCCTCCATCGTGATCAACCGCTCGCGGTCTGGTACCGCGACCAACGACTGATGACCGTGGTGTTCGCGATGAAGGGAACCAGCCGATGATCACCGCCGACCGGGACAGCGGGCTGCAGCCGCTGCCCGACTTGTCCGGCAGCCAGGACAAGCCGCTGCGGATCAGGCGGCTCACGCCGGAGGACTGGCTGAGCATCGGCGGTGCGGCGGTTGGCTCGCTCGGCATTACCTGGGTGCTGTACGAGCAGGTGCTGCCGTTCAGCGGCGGGTTCGGCTTCTGGGTCTGCTGGTACCTGGTGTTCCTGCTGCTGTACCTGGCGGTGGCCGGGCTGCAGTGGAGCAAGCTGGTGGTCAGGGACAAGTTCATGGCCGTGCTGGTGAGCAGCGGCGGCATCTTCGCCAGCGCGGTGGTGATCGAGCAGATCGGCTACAGCGTGCTGAAGGGCCTGCCGGCAATCAGGCACCTGAACTTCTGGACCCAGACGATGGCGTTCGCCGCGCCGCTCAGCCCGCTCAGCACCGGCGGCGTGCTGCACGCGGCGGTCGGCTCGCTCGAGCAGATCGCGATCGCGACCGTGCTGGCGGTGCCGCTCGGCATGATGGCGGCACTGTTCCTGACCGAGGTCGGCGGGCCGATGGAGCGGCCGGTCAGGACGATCATCAACGCGATGACGGCGCTGCCGTCGATCGTGGCCGGCCTGCTGGTCTACGCGCTCGCCGTGCTCACGCTCGGGCTGCCGGAGTCTGGCTTCGCGGCCGCGCTGGCAATCTCCGTCGTGATGCTGCCCACGGTGACCCGGGCATCCGAGGTCGTGCTCCAGGTGGTGCCCGGCACGCTTCGCGAGGCCTCGTTCGCGCTCGGCGGCAGCCACTGGCGGACGGTGTGGAAGGTGATCTTGCCGACCGCGCGGTCCGGGCTGACCACCGCGGTCGTGCTGGCCATGGCGCGCGGCATCGGCGAGACCGCGCCGGTGCTGCTGACCGCTGGCTACACCAACGAGATGAACTTCAACGCGTTCCACGGCTGGCAGGCGACGCTGCCGACCTTCATCATCAACAGCATCCTGGTCTACGGCCAGTCGCCCAAGTACGTCGCGCGCGGCCTTGGCGCCGGCCTTGCCCTGATGCTGGTTGTGCTGGCCTTGTTCTCGATCGCCCGCGTGGTGGGCGGCAAGGCGCCAGGAGAGCTGACCCGACGCCAGCGCCGCAGGCTGCAGCGCGAGTCGGCACGTACCTAACCTGCTGGCCCGCGAATGTCCCGCCACCCCCGAGAAGGAAGCTCATGCGACCCGAGATGACCCCCCCGACCTGGTGCCGCCGCGCCTTCGCGCTGGCCGGAGCGGCATCGGTGCTGACCGGAGTGGTCTTGCTGCCATTCGCCGGGGCGGTGGGCGCGGCCCAGGCAGCCACCAAGCACGGTGCCGCCACCCCGGCTCCGGCGGCCAGCACGTCGTCGACCTCGCCGTCCCCGTCGCCAAGCACCTCATCGCCCAGCCCGTCGCCGAGCACGACCTCGCCGAGCCCCAAGCCGAGCAAGACGCCCAAGCCAGGTCCGCACCAGCGGCCGCCGACGCCAGCGGGCGGCATCGTGGTGAAGGGTCCCAAGCTCTGGGATCCGGCGGCGAACAAGAACTTCGCCGACCCGAGCTACGTGACGGTGAGCCAGGACCATAACCTGACCAACCAGGTGGTCGAGGTGAGCTGGCGCAACGTCACGCCGAGCAGCTCCACGCTGTACAGCCAGAACACCACCAACTACCCGGTCATGGTGGCCGAGTGCCACGGCACGGACCCGACCAGGTGGAGCCAGTGCTTTGGCGCGGACAACGGCGGCGTGGCCGGCTCGTTCAGCGCCTACGGGCCGATGAACACCGCCTACGCCACGACCACCAACAGCGACACCGGGCAGACGCCGATCCAGCTGCTGACCGCCGAGGAGGATAACCAGCTCGGCTGCAACATCGGCAAGCCATGTTCGCTGGTGATCGTGCCGGCCCAGGGCGGCAACATCTTCGGCAGCAAGGTGAATTGCAGCGACCACAGCGAGGACGCCGGGCTGACCGCGGTCGGCGCGTACGCGTTCAACTCGTTCAGCGGCGAGTGCTCGTGGCGAGACCGGATCATCGTGCCGCTGTACTTCTCCAGGACGCCGACCGACTGCCCGGTGCGGGCGCCCGCGTTCAGCGTCATCGGCTCGCCGATGGCCGAGCGTGCGATGGTGCAGTGGCAGTCGGGCTTGTGCTCGGGCGCTGACCCGCTTGCCATCCAGTACGACTCCGCGCAGGCCGAGCCGCTGGCGCGGGAGGACTTCCTGGCCGGTACCGACGACGTCGCGCTGACCACGGTGCCGAGCTACGCCAAGGGCAAATATCCGTACACCTATGCGCCGATCGCGGTCTCCGCCGAAGTGATCACCTACTGGATCGACAAGGCGAGTAACGGCCAGCCGATCACGCACCTGAAGCTCGATCAGCGGCTGGTGCTCAAGCTCTTGACCCAGTCCTACGACTTCGATCATGAAAGTTGCGGGCTCGGCAAGCATCCGGTCAAGGGCATCGGCTGCGACAACGCGGTCGATGGCGATCCGCTCGACCTGTTCGCCGACCCGGAGTTCATCAAGCTCAACGGGCACATCGCGCCGGTCGGCGACGGCTACCAGGTGCCGACCGTGCTCGGCGGCGAAAGCGACATGACCTGGGAGCTCACCCGCTGGATCGCCGCGAACAAGCCGGCCAAGGCGTTCGCCGACGGCAGCTTCGACCCGTGGGGCGAGCACGTCAACACCGACTACCTGGACATGGCGCTGCCGACGAATTCGCTGAACTCGATGGACCCCTATCCGCCGATCGCGCACCGGTACACGCCGGTCTACCCGCTCAGCCAGGTTGCGCAGTACCAGGTGGACAACTGGTACCCGGCCACCGACTGGACCAAGGACCCTGAAGGCAACTACGACAAGCTCGATCCGGAGACCACCGGGGACCGGGCGCTGTTCGCGATCATGGATGAGGCCGACGCGGCCGCGTTCCAGCTCCCGGTTGCCGCCATCCGCAACGCGGCAGGCAAGTACGTGCTGCCGACCGACGCCAACATGTCCGCCGCGCTCACCGACATGCAGACCTCCCGGAACAAGATCACCCAGTCGCTCAGCATGACCGCGAAGACCAAGAACGCCTACCCGCTGACCATGGTGATCTACGCGATGGTGCCGACCGGCGGCATCTCGAAGCACAAGGCCGCCAAGATCGCTCAGTGGCTCGACTACATCGCCGGGCCCGGCCAGCACTCCGGTGCCCAGTCAGGCCAGCTACCGGTCGGCTACCTGCCGCTGACCGCCAAGATGCGGGCGCAGACGCTGAAGGCCGCGCAAGAGGTGCTCGACCAGACCGGGAACTCACCGCACAAGAAGAGCTCGCCATCGCCTTCGACCTCGCCGACGGCCACCCCGGCCACCGGCAGCAGTTCAAGCCACAAGGTCGGCCTGAGCTCGGCAAGCAACCCGATCGTCTCCGGGCTGACCAGATACGCGCTGCCGGTCCTGCTGATCGTCGGCGGTCTGCTGATCATCGCCGGCTCGTCCGCGCTCGCCGTCGGCCGCGGCAGCGCCGCTGCGGTTTCCAGGCTCCGCCGGCTCAGCCCGGCCGGCCTGGTGCACGTTCTGAGGAGGAAGAAACAGTGAACGGCCGGATCCGGATCTTCCGGAAGCACTCGGTGGTGACGAAACTGCTCGCGCTCGCGGCCGGTTTGCTCGCCTCGCTCGTGCCGCTGTCGCCCGCGCTTGCCAGCACCAGCGGCCAGTACGTCGCGATCAGCGGCTCTGGCTCGTCGTGGAGCGCGGTGGCGCTCGAGCAGTGGGCGCAGACGCTGCGCGCGGACGGCATCGTGATCAACTTCAATCCGGACGGGTCCACCGCGGGCCGCCAGGACTACATGGACGAGCAGGTGGACTTCGCCGCCTCCGACCCGCCGTTCCGTAACGGCACCGACCCGTTCGACACCGGCGGCGCCGAGCACCCGCCTGACGGCTACTCCTACGTGCCGGACACCGCAGGCGGCACCGCGTTCATGTATCACCTGGACGTGGGCGGGCACCTGATCACCAACCTCCGGCTGTCCGGCCAGACGATCATGAAGATCTTCACCGGCCAGATCACGAACTGGGACAACCCCGCGATCACCCACGACTACGGCAAGCAGCTGCCGAACCTGCGGATCATCCCGGTGATCAGGTCGGACGGCTCCGGCGCCACCTACTTCTTCACCAGGTGGATGGCGCACGAGTTCCCCAAGCAGTGGAACGCGTTCTGCGCCAAGGTCAGCAAGGGCAGGGTCGGCACGCCTGGCCACCCGTGCAGCCAGACCGAGTTCTACCCGCCGTTCCCAGGGTCGGTGTCGCAGAACGGCTCGAACAACGTCGCCACCTACGTGACCGCGAGCTACGGCCAGGGTGCGATCGGGTACGACGAGTACGCCTACGCGCTGAACTCGCATTATCCGGTCGTGCAGGTGCTGAACCCGGCCGGCTACTACGTGCTGCCGTCCGCCTCGAACGTCGCGGTCGCGCTGACCAAGGCCGTGATCAACGAGGACCCGAGCAGCCCGAACTACCTGCAGCAGAACCTGAACGACGTCTACACGTTCACCGACCCGCGTGCGTATCCGCTGTCCAGCTACAGCTACCTGATCGTGCCGAAACTCGGCACCAAGATCCCGACGAACTTCACCCCGGCGGACGGCAAGACGCTCAGTACCTATATCGACTACTTCCTGTGCGCCGGCCAGCAGTTCGCGGCCGAGCTTGGCTACTCGCCGCTGCCGCTCAACCTGGTGACCGGCGGGCTCGCCCAGGCCGCCAAGATCCCCGGCCACGTGGCTGAGCCGAGCCTGGCGACCGACTGCAAGAACCCGACCCTGCGCAACGGCAAGCTGGTGGTGCTCGAGGATGCCAAGTACCCGTCGCCGTGCCAGAAGGTCGGCGAGCCGCTTGACTGCCACGTGGTGAACGGCAAGGCGGTGGCCGGCAACGGCGGCGGCGGCTCGCAGGACCCGAGCGGCGGAGCGACCCCGGGAGCGAGCGTGCCGGTCAGCGGCACCGGCGGCACCGCACCGACCTCGACGCAGTCGCAAGGGCCGGTGAGCGGAGTCGTGGTCAATGTGGCCTCGACCAACGGCAACGGCAAGCTGCTCGGCGCCCTGACCGCGCTGGAGATTCTCGTGGTTATCGCGGTGCCGCCGGCCATCTACGCGCTGCTGCGGCGACGCCGTCGACAGGCACCGAGGTGACTGCGGTCACCGACCAGCCCACCAGGGCGGCCAGCGGCGACAATGTGCCCTACGGGGTCTTCGTCGCCCGCTGCATCGGCACCAGCCTGCTGCTGCTCGCGCTGCTGATCCTCGGCTTTATCGGGTACCTGTTCGGCGCGTCCAGGATCCAGGAGGCATCGGCGCAGAGTCGCCTCTACACCACGTTCGCCTACGAACTCGGCCAGGACCTTGGCCCGCTCGGCCCGACCAAGCTCGGCAGTCCGGTCGCGATCCTCGACATCCCGAGCATCGGCGTGCGCAACCTGGTGGTCGTCGAGGGCACGACCGCGGAGCAGCTCACCGCCGGGCCCGGGCACCTGCGCAACACGCCCTTGCCAGGCCAGGAAGGCTTGTCGGTGATCTTCGGCAGGCGCGCCACCTTCGGCGCGCCGTTCGCCAGGCTCGCCGACCTGCGGCCTGGTGACCTGATCCACGCCATCACCCAGCAGGGCAAGTCCACCTACAAGGTGGTGGCGATCGGGGACAGCCAGCATCCGGTGAAGGACACCGACCTGAACCGGCTCGCGCTGCTCACCGCGAGCTCGCCCGATATCCCCGCCTACTACCTCGAGATCGATGCCGACCTGACCTCCAAGGTGAACAACGGCTACGTCAGGCTGCCCGCTATCGGGCCAGCCGAGCAGGCAATGGCCGGCGACAGCAACGCGCTGGTGCTCACGATGGTCTGGGGCCTCGCCCTGGTCCTCGTCGGCATCGGCGGCGCGGTCGCGGCTGCCAGGTGGTCCGGCTGGCCGGTGTACGTGGTGCTGGCGCCGGCCGTGCTCGCCGTGATCTGGAACCTGTACGAGAACCTCGCCGCCCTGCTGCCTAACCTCTACTGAAACCAACCCACGGAGTCTCCGCCATGACCGACCCAGCCGCCAACGACTTCGGCCCTGAGCGGGGGGGTCCAGGGGGGTCTGCCCCCCAGGGCTATACCGAATACGCCAGGCCGGGCGAGCCGGGCTTCCACGACACCGCCACGCTCGCGCCCGAGGACATGCGCGACCTGGCCATCGGCCGGGTGCCGCTGGTCGGGCTTGACGCTAAGAACATCTCGGCCTGGTTCAGCGGGCACAAGGTGCTTGACCGGGTATCGCTGCAGATGCTGCCGGGCCGGGTAACCGCGCTGATCGGCCCGTCCGGCTGCGGGAAGTCGACGTTCCTGCGGATCCTGAACCGGATGCACGAGATGATCAAGGGCGCCGAGCTGGCCGGCGAGGTGCTGCTCGGCGGCCAGGACATCTACGACCCGGTGACCAGGCCCGCCACGGTGCGGCGCCGGATCGGCATGGTGTTCCAGAAGCCGAACCCGTTCCCGGCGATGTCGATCTACGACAACGTGGCCAGCGGGCTGAAGCTGGCCGGTATCAAGGTGCCGGACGTGGATGGCCTGGTGGAATCCAGCCTGCGCCGGGCGGGGCTGTGGAACGAGGTACACCGGCGGCTGAAGTCGCCCGGCGGCGCGCTGTCCGGCGGCCAGCAGCAGCGGCTGTGCATCGCCAGGTCGCTGGCCATCTCGCCGGACGTGCTGCTGATGGACGAGCCGTGCTCGGCGCTCGACCCGACCTCAACCAGGCGGATCGAGGAGACGATCAGGGAGCTGGAAGACCAGGTGACGATCGTCATCGTCACCCACAACATGCAGCAGGCACAGCGGGTGTCAGAGAACTGCGCGTTCTTCCTGGCCGCCGAGAACACCCCTGGCCACATCGTGGAGTCAGGCCCGACGACCCAGCTGTTCGAGCACCCGGTCGACCCGCGCACCTCCGACTACGTGCACGGCCGGTTCGGCTAGGCCGGGGCCACCGCCGGGCTAGGGCGCGAGCAGCGCTAGCTCGGCCTTCAGCTGGTCGTCGCAGAGCGCGCCGCGCAGGCCGGCCTGGAAGCAGTCGGCAGCCGACACGCCGAGTTCGGCCGCCGCCGCGTAGTCCTTGGCCAGGTCGGTGTCGAACATGGCCGGGTCGTCGGTGGACACCGTGCAGGGCACCCCGGCCGCGACCAGCGCAGGCAGCGGGTGGTCTGCCAGCGACGGCACCACCTTCGTGCGCAGGTTCGACACCGGGCAGACGTCGAGCACGATGCCGCGGTCGGCCAGCTCGCTGACCAGATCCGGGTCCTGCACGGCGCGGATGCCGTGCCGGATCCGGTCGGCGCGCAGCGCGCCGAGCGCGCCGCGTATCGACTCCGGGCCTGACGCCTCGCCGGCATGCGGCACCGAGCCGAGACCGCCGTCTCTGGCGATGGCGAATGCGCGGGCAAACGGCTCGGGCGGGTGCTCCGCCTCCGGGCCGCCGAGGCCGAGGCCGACCACGCCACGGCCGGCGTAGCGCACCGCGTAGCGCGCGGTCTGCTCGGCCGCCTCGACCGGGCTGCCGCGGTTCACGTCCGGCGTCAGCCGTACGTGCACGCCGTGCAGCTCGCGCGCCTGCTGCGCGCCGTCGCAGAACCCGGTCATCACCGCATCCCAGTCGCAGCCGCGTTTGACGTGCTCGGACGGAGAGATGATCCCTTCCAGGTAGACCGCACCGTGGCTGGCCGCCTCGGCCGCATAGTCGACCACCACCTGGCGGAAGTCGGCGTCGGTGCGCAGCGCGCCGGTGGTGAGCCGCCACACCCGAAGGAAATGCGCGAAGTCGGTGAACTCGTACAGCGACCTGAGCCCGTCAACCGTGTCGGCCGGCAGCGGCACCCCGTTGCGCCTGGCGATGTCGAGCAGGGTGGCGGCGCGGACCGTGCCCTCCAGGTGAACGTGCAGCTCGATCTTCGGGAACGTCACGGCTGGAGGCTATCGCGCGGGCAGCGGTGGATCATGGGGGTGGTGCTGACCAGCCCGCCCGGCCTAGGTTTGCATCAGGTGCATCTGCCGTTTCCCCGGAGGTGTCTGCGGATGGCGCAAATCAAGGTCACGGTCGACGGCGTGCAGTACGCCGATCAGGTGGAGCCCCGCCTGCTGCTTGTGCATTACCTCAGAGAGGTCATCGGGAAGACCGGTACGCCCGTCGGATGCGACACCTCAAACTGCGGTGCGTGCACGGTGCTGATGGACGGGGTGTCTGTGAAGAGCTGTTCGGTGCTGGCCGTGCAGGCCGACGGCGCCGATATCACCACGATCGAAGGGCTGTCGGATGGCGAGTGGCATCCGGTGCAGCGTGCGTTCCACGAGGAGCACGCGCTGCAGTGCGGCTACTGCACGCCCGGCATGATCATTGCGGCCGCCGACCTGCTCAGGGACAACCCGCATCCGACCGACGCGGAGATTCGCGAGGGTCTCGAGGGCAACCTGTGCCGCTGTACCGGATACGAGAACATCGTCCGCGCCGTCCGGCGCGCTGCCGAGGCTGGAGCAGGCCAATGACAGCGACCACCGACGCCGCCCAGGCCGAGCTCGGCAGGGCGCGGCTGCGCAAGGAAGACGCCAGGCTGATCACCGGGCAGACCAACTGGACCGACAACATCTCGCTGCCCGGCATGCTGCACATGGCGTTCGCACGCAGCCCGGTCGCGCACGCGAAGATCACCGGAGTCGACCTCAGCGCCGCCAGGAACATGCCTGGCGTGATCGCCGCGTTCTCCGGCGCCGACCTCGGTGCCGAGCAGGGCAGCCTGCCGTGCGCCTGGCCGGTCACCGAGGACATCGTGATCCCGCCGCACCCGCCGATGGCGGTCGACGAGGTGCGGTATGTGGGCGAGGCGGTCGCGGTCGTGGTGGCGCGGGACAGATACGCCGCCGCCGACGCCGCGGCGATGGTCGACGTGGACTACGAGCCGCTGCCGCCGGTGCTTGACATGCGCGCCGCGCTGGCCGAGGGCTCGCCCAAGGTGCACGAGGCCGGCAACAAGAGCTACGAGTGGGTGTTCGCGGCCGGTGACATGGACGCTGCATTCGCCGGCGCACCGGTGGTGGTCGAGCGCACGTACCGGCAGCAGCGGCTGATCCCGTGCGCGATGGAACCGCGCGCGGTGGTCAGCCAGTGGGTCGGCGACCAGGTCACGCTCTGGTCGGCCACCCAGATCCCGCACGTGGTTCGGTTCGCGCTGTCCGCGTTCTTCGGCATCCCGGAGCAGGACGTCCGGGTGATCGCGCCGGACGTGGGCGGCGGCTTCGGCTCCAAGCTGCAGTTCACCGCCGAGGAAGTGCTCGCGGTGCTGGTCTCGCGCCGGGTCGGCAAGCCGGTCAAGTGGACCGAGTCGCGCAGCGAAGGCAACATGACCGTGCACCACGGCAGGGACCAGTGGCAGCGGATCAGGATCGCCGCCGACGCCGACGGCCGGATCCGCGGCCTTGACGTCGACCTGCTCGCCGACATGGGCGCGTACCTCATGCTGGTCACGCCTGGGATACCGCTGCTCGGCGCGTTCATGTACCCGGCCATCTACAAGATGGACGCCTACTCGCTGAAATGCACCGGCGTGTTCACCACCAAGATGCCGACGGACGCCTATCGCGGCGCCGGGCGGCCGGAGGCCACGTTCGCGATCGAGCGGATCATGGACGAGCTCGCCGTCGAGCTCGGCATGGAGCCGCTCGAGCTGCGGGAACGGAACTGGATCAAGCACGAGGAGTTCCCGTACACCACGATCGCCGGGCTCACCTACGACTCCGGCAACTACGAGGCGGCGACCGCGCGGGCCAAGGAGCTGTTCGGCTACGACGAGCTGCGCCGCGAGCAGGCGGAGCGGAACGCGCGCGGCGACACGGTCAGGCTCGGCATCGGCATCTCCACCTTTACCGAGATGTGCGGGCTGGCGCCGTCCCGCGTCCTCGGCAGCCTGTCCTACGGGGCCGGCGGCTGGGAGCATGCCTCGATCCGGATGCTGCCGACCGGCAAGGTCGAGGTGGTCACCGGGTCGAGCGCGCACGGGCAGGGTCACGAGACCGCGTGGAGTCAGATCGTGGCCGACCAGCTCGGCGTCCCGTTCGAGGACATCAGGGTGCTGCACGGCGACACCCTGGTCTCGCCCAAGGGCATGGACACCTACGGCTCGCGCTCGCTGGCGGTCGGCGGCCTCGCGCTAGTGAGCGCCTGCGACAAGGTGGTGGACAAGGCGAAGGTGATCGCCGCGGCCATGCTTGAGGCCTCCCCCGACGACCTGGAGTTCGCGGCCGGCCGGTTCTCGGTCCGCGGCGACCCGGAGGCGGGCGCGACGATCCAGGAGATCGCGCTTGCCACCTTCGCGGCGCACAACCTGCCAGCAGGCGTCGAGCCTTCGCTGGACTCCGACGCCACCTACGACCCGGACAATTTCTCGTTCCCGCACGGCACGCACCTGTGCGCGACCGAGGTGGACACCGAGACCGGCATGGTGACGATTCGGTCCTACGTGGCCGTCGACGACGTCGGCGTGGTGGTGAACCCGATGATCGTCGAGGGCCAGGTACACGGCGGCATCGCCCAGGGCATCGCGCAGGCGCTGTACGAGGAAGGCGTGTACGACGACGACGGCAACCTGGTCACCAGCACGCTGGCCGACTACCTGGTGCCGTCGGCCGCCGACCTGCCGTCCTACGTCACCGACAGGTCGGTGAGCCCGGCCGGCAACCGGCTCGGCGTCAAGGGCGTCGGCGAGGCCGGCACGATCGCATCCACGCCCGCGGTGGTGAACGCGATCATCGATGCGGTGCGGCCGTTCGGCATCAACGACATCACGATGCCGTGCACGCCGGAGCGGGTGTGGCGGGCCATTCAGACGGCTCAGGACGGAGGCGCGGCATGATCCCGGCCAGCTTTGACTACGTACGCCCGGCGTCGCTCACCGACGCGGTGCAGGCGCTTGCCGACGGCGGTGACGACGCCAAGGTCATCGCGGGCGGGCAGAGCCTGCTGCCGTTGCTGCGGCTCAGGCTTGCCTACCCGGAGCTGCTCGTCGACATCGGCGGGCTCGACGAGCTGCGCGGCGTCACCGACGCCGGTGACTCGCTGCTGATCGGCGCCAGGACCACGCACGACCAGCTGGTGCACGACCCGCTGGTGGCCGCGCACTGCGGGCTGCTGGCCGAGGCGGCCGGCACGGTCGCCGATCCGGCGGTCAGGCACCGGGGCACCCTCGGCGGCTCGCTTGCGCACGCCGACCCGGCGGGTGACCTGCCGGCCGTGGTGCTGGCGCTCGGCGGCACGCTGATCGCCAGCGGCCCGGCCGGGCAGCGGGAGATCGGCGCCGCCGACTTCTTCGTGGACTACCTGAGCACCGCGCTGGCACCCGGCGAGATTCTTACTGCCATCCGGGTGCCGAAACTCGGGCCGGACTGGGGCTATCGTTACGAGAAGTTCCACCGGACCGCGCAGGCATGGGCGATCGTAGGCGTCGCTGCGCTGGCGAGGCGCTCCAACGGCCAGGTTGCCGAGGCCAGGATCGGGCTGACCAACATGGGCCCGGTACCGGTCAGGGCGGCCGCAGCTGAGGCTGCGGCGGCCGGGGCTGCCGCCAGCCTGGACGCCCTGCGAGCCGCCGCTGCCAGCGCGGACGAGGGAACGCAGCCACCGGCAGACCTGCACGGGGCGGCCGACTACCGGCGCCACCTCGCGCGCGTGCTGACCGGCAGGGCATTGGCGGCAGCGGCAGGAGTCTGACTGATGGAGCTAGAGCACTCATTCACCGTCCCGGTCCCGGTGGAGCGGGCGTGGGATGTGCTGCTTGACGTCGAGCGGGTGGCGCCCTGCATGCCGGGCGCCACCCTCGACTCGGTCGACGGCGACGACATCAAGGGCCGGATCAAGGTGAAGGTCGGCCCGATCTCGATGACCTACGCCGGCACCGCGACCTTTACCGAGCGGGACAAGGCGGCCAGGGTGGTGACCCTGGAAGCATCGGGCAAGGAAACCAGGGGCGCGGGCACCGCATCGGCGACGGTCCGCTCGGTGCTGGCCGACCAGGACGGCCAGACCCAGGTGACCGTGCACACCACCCTGAACGTGACGGGCAAGCCCGCGCAGTTCGGCCGCGGCGTGATGGCCGAGGTCGGCGGCAAGCTCATCGGCATCTTCGCCGACAACCTGGCCGCCATGCTCGCGGCGGAACCTGCCGGCCCGGCCGGTACGAACGCGGTGAACCACGATCCGGCCGGCACCGACCTGGGCCGGCCGATCGACGAGCTGAACCTGCCGGTGCGAGCCTGGAACAGCCTGCGCCGCGACGGCATCCAGACGGTCGGCGACCTGGTCATGCGCACTCCGCAGCAGCTCCTCGCGATGGAGAACATCGGCCCGGCGTCGGTGGCCGAGATCAGGCGGAAGCTCGCCGACCACGGCCTCGCGCTGGCGGGCGCGCCGGCCGACGTGACCGCCGCGACCGGCTGGGCGGACACGACCGAGGAAGGGAACGAGCCGCCGTCGGCTGAGCAGGCGCATGATGACCGGACTGCGGCCGCGGCACAAAGCGCGGTCACCGACGGCGCGGCGGCACCAGACGGCCAGGACGCGGCGTGGGCAAACGGCGGCCAGCGGTCGCCCTGGCAGCCGCGTGACGAGGCGATCGACCTGCTCGACGTGGCGGGCGTGCCGGTGCTCAAGCGGGTGCTGCCGGTGCTCGGCGGCCTGGCCGCCGCGGCGCTGCTGGTCTTCGGCATCAGGCGCAGACGGCGCAGGCACGGCTAAGGCAGCGGCTCGCGCCTGGTCAAGCACATCGGGGGGCGGGCCCGCCTGAGCCTGCGCTCGAGCTCCCATTTCGAGCGTGTCCCTGCGGCCAGTAACCTCAGACCCCCCGGCACTGGCGCGGGCCCGTCCCCGCCATGCCCACAGTGCACGTCAGCACCGGCCTCGGACAATCTCAGTTGAGTCTCGCATTGGTACGCTTACCGGGCCGGGGCAGGACTTTTGCACGTGGAGGGTTATGTGCCACCGGTGACCAACCGGCCGCCACAATCGCAGGCGCACGACAGCCATGCTCCGCAGCGGCGCACGCTCGCCGCCAGGCTGGCAGATCGTGACCGCGGCAGGTTCGCTGGCCGGCGCGCGGAACTCGACCTGCTCGGCCGCTGCATGGCCGAGGACAGCCAGGTCAGCGTCGTGCACATCGTCGGCCCCGGCGGGATCGGCAAGAGCGCGCTGCTCCGCGAGATCGCACGCAGGGCGCGTGACCAGGGCCGCGAGGTCATCTCGGTGGACGGCAGGGAACTCGGGCCAGAGCCCGGCGCGCTCGAGGCAGCGCTGCGCGCGGCCGCCACCGGTCAGCGCCCGCTGGTCCTGCTCGACTCCTACGAGCAGATGGTCGCGCTCGACGGGTACCTGCGGCGCGACCTGCTGCCGGCGCTGCCCGACCAGACGCTGGTGCTGATCGCCGGCCGGGAAGCCCCGGACCCGGCCTGGTTCACCGGCGGCTGGGAGGCCATCACGGTGCGGCTCGACGTCGGCGGCCTGCAGGCAGCCGAGGCCCAGTCGCTGCTGGCCGCGGCCGGCGTGGCCGACGAGCGGGTGCCGGCCATCATCGACTGGGCATCGGGGTCGCCGCTCGCCCTGACCCTCGCCGCCGAGACCGCGAGCGCCGACCCTGGCTGGAACGCGGCCATCGAGCCCGACCGGCCGGAGATCCTCAGGGCGCTGATCCACCGGCTTGCCGAGACCGAGCTGCGCAGCGTCAGGCTGCCGGCGCTGGCGGTCGCGGCGATCGCCAGGACCACCACGCCGGAGCTGCTGCGCGCGGTGCTCAGCGGGGGGATCCAGGGGGGTCGCCCGCCCGCGGCAGGACCGCACGACGATCCCGATGACGTGTACAAGCAGCTGTGCGAGCTGACCGTCACCGAGCCGCTCGGCGACGGCATCACCCTGCACGAGCTGCTGCGTAAGGCGCTGCGCGCCGATCTGCGGCAGCGGAACAGCGAGCTGGAGCGCGAGCTGCGGCGCAAGATCATCGACTACCTGTACCTGGAGGCGATCGCCGGCCAGCAGCTGCTGCTCATCGACATGGCGCACCTGGTGGAGAACCCGTTCACCCGGTGGGGCTTCGGCTGGGAGGGCAGCGTCGGCTACCGGCTCGACGTGGTGCGCGACGGCGACGCCGAGGAGATCGGCCGGCACGTCGGCATGCTGCAGAACCAGCCATGGTGGGAGCTGTCCCGCCGGTACTTCGAGGAGGCGCAGGACCGGGTCGCCGTGGTCCGTGACCTGCGCGACAAGCCGTGCGGCTTCCTGGTCTGCATGAGCGTGCCGACCGCGCCTGGCTTCGCCGACGCCGACCCGCTGACCGGTCCGTGGCTCAGCCACGCCAGGCAGCACCTGGCCAGCGGCGAGTCCGTGCTCTGGCAGGCGGCAGTGGACCTGACCAGGCAGGGCCAGGTGCAGGGCATGCTCGGGATGGCCGGCGTGCTCAGGTCGGGGGTGCACAACCCGCGATTCGTCTACCTGCCGATCGATGCCGGGCTGCCGGGAGCCGTCGAGTTCGCCCGCGCGCTCGGCGCCGAGCACCTGGCCGGGCTGGACGCGGTGATCGGCAGCCATAGCGTCCAGTGCCACCGGATGGACTTCGGGCCAGGCGGGCTGATGGGATTCATCCGCGACCAGGTCTACCGCGAGCTCGGCCTCCGCCCGCCGGAGCTGGCCAACGCCGCCGCTGCGGCACAGCAGCCGCCTGCCAGGGCCGATCTGGAAACTGTCAGGCACGCGCTGCGCAACTTCCTGGTGCCGCACGAGCTTGCCCGCAACCCGCTGGCCAGGGGCGAGACCAGCCAGCAGCGCGCCGAGTCGGTGCGGCGGCAGGTACGCGCCGCAGAACGGCTGGCGTTCGGGGACAGCGAGAACGAGAAGCTGCTGCGCCGGGTGCTGATCGCCGGCTACCTGGAACCCGGCAGGAGCCACGAGGAGGCCGCGTCCCGGCTGCTGCTCAGCCGTGCCGCGTATTTCCGCAGGCTGCGCACCGCCGTCGAACGGCTGGCCGAATACCTGCACGTCGCTGGCTCCGGCGACGACCAGCCGCCAGGCTGAGGCGTTAGCCAGCGGGCTGGCTGGGTACCCGCAATCCAGGCTCTCGTACGGTGGAGGAGTGACGACGTTTTCGGCAGATCGGTCATATGCGGAATCGCTGGACAGCGCGGATGCGCTCGCGCTGTTCCGCGACAGGTTCGTGCACGACGACCCGGAGCGGATCTACCTGGACGGCAACTCGCTCGGCCAGCTCCCGGTCAGGACCCAGGCGCGGATCGCCGAGGTGGTCGACCAGGACTGGGGCGTCGGCCTGGTCAGGTCCTGGGAGCGCTGGATCGACCTGCCGAGGCAGGCAGGTGACATGCTCGGCGAGCACCTGCTCGGCGCGGCCGCCGGGCAGGTGCTGGTCTGCGACTCGGTCACGGTCAACCTGTACAAGCTGGCCTGGGCCGCGCTTGACGCCCAGCCAGGCAGGGACGTGCTGGTCACCGACGACGACAACTTCCCGACCGACAGGTACGTGCTGGCCGGCGTCGCCGCGCAGCGCGGCTGCGAGCTGCGGCTCATCCACACCGACATCGACTCAGGGGTCAGCGAGCAGGCGCTCGCGGACGCCCTGGACGAGCGCACCGCGCTGGTCAGCCTGTCGCACGTGGCCTACCGCAGCGGCGCGCTCGCCGACATGGCGGCGCTGACCAGGCTCATCCACGGCAGCGGCGCGATGGCGCTGTGGGATCTGTGCCACTCGGCCGGCGCGGTGCCGGTGCAGCTTGACGCCTGCGCGGCCGACCTGGCCATCGGCTGCACGTACAAATACCTGAACGCCGGGCCTGGCGCGCCTGGCTTCAGCTACGTCAGGGCCGGCCTGCAGCCGCGGCTGCGGCAGCCGATCTGGGGCTGGTTCGGCCAGCGCGAGCAGTTCGCCATGGGGCCGAGCTACGACCCTGCGCCCGGCATCGACTCGTTCCTGACCGGCACGCCGAACGTCATCGGCACGGTGGCGGTGGAGGAAGGCGCCAGGCTGCTCGGCGAGGCCGGGATCGAGCAGCTCAGGCAGAAGAGCACGCTGCTCACCGGGTACCTGATCTACCTGGCCGACCAGTGGCTTGCCGAGTACGGCTTCGAGCTCGCCTCGCCGCGCGACGACGGCCGCCGCGGCGGGCACGTCACCCTGCAGCATCCGGATGCCTGGCAGATCAGCCAGGCGCTGATCAGGGCCAAGGTGATCGTGGATTACCGGACGCCGGACCGGGTCAGGCTCGGCCCGGTGCCGATCAGCACCAGCTTCAGCCAGGTGTGGGACGCGGTGGACCGGCTGCGGCAGATCGCCGCCGACAAGTCCTATGCCGACATCCCGGCCGAGCCGTCCAGGGTCACCTGACCCGGCGGCGGCTCACTGGCCGGCGGGCCCGGCCGGCCACCGGTCCTTCGTTCCCTTGCTATTCCCACTCGATGGTCGCTGGCGGCTTGCTGGTGACGTCGAGCACCACCCGGTTGACCTCGGGCACCTCGTTGGTGATCCGGGTGGAGATCCTGGCCAGCACCGCGTCAGGCAGCCTGGCCCAGTCGGCGGTCATCGCGTCCTCGCTGGTCACCGGGCGGAGCACGACCGGGAATCCGTAGCTGCGGCCGTCGCCCTGCACGCCGACCGAGCGGACGTCGGCCAGCAGCACGACCGGGCACTGCCAGATCTGCCGGTCCAGCCCGGCCGCGGACAGCTCGGCCCTGGCGATCGCGTCGGCGGCCGCGACGATCCGCAGCCGGTCCCTGGTGACCTCGCCGACGATCCTGATCGCCAGCCCGGGCCCTGGGAACGGCTGCCGCCAGACGATCGCGTCCGGCAGCCCGAGTTCGGTGCCGACCTGCCGCACCTCGTCCTTGAACAGGTCACGCAGCGGCTCGACCAGCTCGAACTTCAGGTCTTCCGGCAGGCCGCCGACGTTATGGTGCGACTTGATGTTCGCGGTGCCGGTGCCGCCGCCCGACTCCACCACATCCGGGTACAGCGTGCCCTGCACCAGGAAGCTGGCGGTGTTGCCATGGCTCACCGCGACCTGCGCCGCCGCCTGCTCGAACGCCCTGATGAACTCACGGCCGATGATCTTGCGCTTCTGCTCTGGGTCGGTCACCCCGGCCAGCGCCTGCAGGAACGTGCCGGCCGCGTCGACCACCTTCAGGTCCACCCCGGTGGCCGCCACGTAGTCCTTCTCCACCTGCTCAGCCTCGCCGCTTCGCAGCAGTCCGTGGTCGACGAACACGCAGGTCAGACGGTCTCCGATGGCACGCTGGACGAGTGCCGCCGCGACCGCGGAGTCGACGCCGCCCGACAGCCCGCAGATCGCGTGCCCGGCACCGACCTGGGCGCGGATCCGCTCGGTCTGGTCGGCGATGATCCCGCCCATGGTCCAGTTCGGCCGGCAGCCGGCCGCCGCCAGGAAGCTGCGCAGCACCGCCATGCCGTGCCTGGTATGCAGCACCTCCGGGTGAAACTGCACGCCGTACAGCCCGCGGTCGGCGGCCTCGGCGGCCGCCACCGGGGTGGCTGCCGTGGTCGCGGTGACGGTGAATCCCGGCGGCGCTGCCGCGCAGGTGTCCCCGTGCGACATCCACACCTGCTGGCGGCCGGGCAGGCCGCGCAGCAGCAGCCCGCCCTGGCCGCACACCTCGAGCTCGGTGGCCCCGTACTCGCCGGTGCCGGTCCTGCGCACCTCGCCGCCAAGGTCGCGGACGATCAGCTGGAAGCCGTAGCAGATGCCGAGCACCGGCAGGCCGGCTTCCAGCAGCCCGGCCGGGGCGGGCGGCGCGCCGCTCTGGTACACCGAAGCGGGACCGCCGGACAGGATGATCGCGGCCGGGTGCATGGCCAGCATCTGCCCGGCCGGCATGCTGCTCGGGACGATCTTGGAGTACACCTGGCACTCGCGCACCCGGCGCGCGATCAGCTGCGCGTACTGAGCGCCGAAGTCCACCACCAGCACCGGCGACCGGTGAGCTTGATCCGTCACGGCGAGTCCGCCGGTTCCATGGCGCCGTCGGGGTGCGCGGCGTTGCTCACCCTGACCCTGGAGATCCGCCTGCCGTCCAGCTGGGTGACGGTCAGCGTGCGGCCTGCCACCTTGGCCGACTCGCCCTTGTCCGGCAGGTGTCCGAGCGCGGCGAGCAGGTAGCCTGCCACGGTCTCGTACGGGCCCTCAGGCAGCTCCATGCCGGTCTGCTCGGCGAACTCGTCGAGGTTGAGCAGGCCGTCGACCTCGAGCTCGCCGCTTTGCAGCTGCTTGGGATGGCTGTGCCCAGGGTCGTATTCGTCCTGAATGTCGCCGATCAGCTCCTCGACCAGGTCCTCCAGCGTGACGATGCCGGCCGTGCCGCCGTACTCGTCAACCACGATCGCCAGGTGCGCGCTGTCCTTGCGCATCTCCGACAGCGCGGACAGTACGGTCTTGCTGATCGGCAGGAACTTCACCGGCCTGCAGATCTCGCCGACCCGCCGGCCCTCGTGCGCGTTGCGCTCGGCTTCCAGCAGGTCACGGGCGTGCACGAAGCCGATCACGTCGTCAGAGGACTCCTGGTACACCGGAAACCTCGAATACCTGGCGCTGCCCGCGATCGCCGAGGCCTCGCTCACCAGCATGGCGGCCGGCAGGAATTCCACCTCGGTGCGCGGCACCAGCACCTCCCTGATCTGCCGCTTGCCCGCGTCGAACACCTCGCTCACGATATGCCGCTCGTCCGGGCTGAGTGCCTGATGACCTGCGATGAGGTCGCGCAACTCCTCGTCGGTCATCATGCCCCGTGCCGCGCCCGGGTCACCGCCGAGCAGCTTGACCACGATGTTGGTGCACCTGGAGAGCAGCCAGACCAGCGGCCTGGCTGCGGTGGCCAGCCGGTCGACCACCGGAGCCGCCAGCAGCGAGACCCGCTCTGACCGCTGCAGCGCGATCCGCTTGGGTGCCAGCTCGCCGAACACCAGGGTGAAGAACGAGATGACCAGCGTGATCAGGACCAGCGACAGCGCCGAGGCGAGCGTGTGCTGCATCACCTTGCGCAGCTGGTCGTCCAGCTTGTCCGCGAGCAGCGCGGCGCCGAAGGCGCCGGACAGCAGCGTCGCCAGCGTCACGCCGATCTGCACCGAGGACAGGAACCTGTTCGGGTCCTGGGCAAGCCGTGCCGCCCGCTGCCCCCGCCTGCCGCGCCTGGCCAGCGAGCGCACCTGGCCCTCGCGCAGCGACACCAGGGCCATCTCCGCAGCGGCGAAGAAGCCGCCGATGCAGACCACGGCGAGGACTAGGAGCACGTCCCAGCCGACGCTGTTCACGTCCGGATCCCCGACCTCCGCCGTTCCCTGAGCATGCAGGCACCGCGCCGGTTGCGCGGGTATTCGTCCAGTCTATGGAGTCTGCCCGCGGCCGGCGAGCACTACTCGCCGTGGGATCTCTGGCCGGGTCGCTGTAGTGTCGTGGCCCAGGGAACGGGATATACCAGCAAAAACACATCCACTCGCGCGGACGGGAGCGCTCCGGTGCCAGGGACCATCGACGCTGCTCAGGCCATCTCTGCGGACCTTGCCGAGCTGCGGCACGCCATCCACGCCGAGCCGGAGATCGGCCTCGACCTGCCCAGGACGCAGGCCAGGGTGCTGGCCGCGCTTGACGGGCTGCCGCTTGAGGTCACTCTCGGCACGGGCCTCAGCTCGGTCACCGCGGTGCTGCGCGGCGGCAAGCCTGGCAAGACCGTGCTGCTGCGCGCCGACATGGACGCGCTGCCGATCACCGAGAGCACAGGGCTGCCGTTCGCCTCGCGGGTCGACGGCGCCATGCACGCCTGCGGTCATGACCTGCACACCGCGATGCTGTGCGGTGCGGCCAGGCTGCTGGCCGGCCGGCAGCCGGAGCTGCCGGGAAACGTGATCTTCATGTTCCAGCCGGCCGAGGAAGGGCCTGGCGGGGCGGCGCCGATGCTCGCCGAAGGGCTGCTCGACGCGGCCGGCGACCGGCCGGTTGCCGCGTACGGGCTGCACGTGACGTCCGGCCTGCTGCCAGCCGGGTTCTGGAGCAGCAGGGAAGGACCGCTGATGGCCGCTGCGGACACCATCCACGTCACGGTGCGCGGCCGCGGCGGGCACGCCTCGCGGCCGAACCACGCAGCCGACCCGATCTATCCCGCCTGCCAGATGGTCACGGCGCTGCCCGCGCTCGGCAGGCGGCTCGAGGTGTTCGACCCGGTGATGCTGACGGTCGGCACGTTCCACGCGGGCACCGTCAACAACGTGATCCCGGCCGAGGCGAAGTTCTCCGCAACGATGCGCACGTTCTCGCCGGCCGCGCGGGACGCGATCAGGACCGCGATACCCGAGCTGCTCGGCGGGATCGCCGCAGCGAACCAGGTAACCGCCGAGATCGACTTCGAGGAGGGTTACCCGGTGACCGCGAACGACAACGCCGAGTACGAGTTCGCCCGGCAGGCGCTGACCGACATGTTCGGCGCCGACCGGTTCATCCGCACGCCGCAGCCGGTCACCGGTTCAGAGGACTTCTCGTTCGTGCTCGAGCAGGTGCCAGGTGCGTTCGTCCTGCTCGGCGCCTGCCCGCCAGGCACCGACCCGTTCTCCGCGCCGTTCAACCACTCGGCCGAGGCCGTGTTCGACGACTGCGTGCTGGCAGACGGCACCGCGCTGCTTGCCGAGCTGGCAG
>JASHQL010000447.1 GCA_030039155.1 Streptosporangiaceae bacterium
CAGGCCCTGCCGTCCGCGTCTGACCTGCAGGGCGACCTGGAGAACGTGTCGACGTTCGAGGAACTGTTCGACGACTTCGTCGCGCTCACGCTGCACACCTCGGCGAACGCGGCAGCGACCGGCAACGACCCGGACTGCCGTACCGAAGACAAGGTCAGGGACGGAACGACGCCGCTCGGCCCGACCAGCTCTGACCCGACCATGGCCGTGATCCACACCACGGCGGCTGGCACTGAGGACTACGCCTACGAGACCCAGACGCTCGGCGGGTACCGCACCGACTCGACCCCCACCAGCGAGATCAAGGACCCGTCCCCGCTGGACTGGTCGCTGACCCGCGACGGCGGCCCGGGCGCGCCCCGGCTCGGCACGAATTGGCCGATCTCCCAGGTCACCTACGGCGTGCCAGGCCCGCCGGGGGACGGCTACCTGCTCGACAGCCCGTCGGACTTCTACCCGGGGTCCGGGTCGTGGTACCTCACCTTCAACGGTGCCAACGGCCAGCAGTACCAGACCGCCCCGCTCACCGTGTACACCGATTCCAGCGGCACGGTGCATCCGACCGACTCCGAGGTCGAGCAGGCCATCATCAACGCTGACCCGACCGATTTCCCGCAGCAGGCGTGCTCGGGGCCTGATGCGTCCGACCTGGATCCGGCAGTGCCGCCGAACGACCAGGGCCAGGGCCCGTGCACCGACTGGGACCCGGCCACGCACACCGGCACCGACTTGCTGGTGAGCGGCGATCAGCCGGACAACAACCACAACGGATCACCGGACTACCAGACGATCTTCGACATCATGGTCAAGGGCGACCTCGGCGGCTGGGACCCGGTCTTTACCGCTCATACGAGCACCTGCGGCACCGGCGGTGGCATCTGCGTGTACTCGCTGGCGTTCGGCATTCCGCTGGTCGGCGAGAACATCAACAGCCAGGTGCTGTGGCCGTATCAGCAGAACGACGTCTGCGTGAACGACCCGGTGACCTGCAGCGGGAACGCCACGTTCGGCTGGGGCGACCAGTCCACTCAGGTCAACTCCAGTCTCACCGAGGATCTCCCGCAGCCCTACCCGGTCTCGCCAGAGTGCCAGGCGGTCAGCCCGGTGGCCGGGATGTTCCAGCTCCAGTACGTGGGAGAGGAAGGCGGCAACCCAGGCTGCGATGCCAATGCCGATGCCGCGTCGTGGGTGATGTCACCGAGCTTCACCTACCGGTCGGAAGACGGCAGCTACTGGACCGCGTGGCGGGTTCCGCCGTCGGTCAACAGCAGCTACAGCTTCCTGAACGTCGAGGACGCGGCGGTCCAGCCAGGCACGGCGGCGATCGACCCGAACTGCGGGCCAGAGCAAGCCGGCGACGCGAACGCGACCTGCCTGATCGGCGAGGGCACGCACTGGTCGTCTGAGTTCGCTCCCGGTGACCAGATCGTGCTGCAGGACCCGAACGATCCGGCTGGCAACGGCACCGGCGGGATGCTCTCGATCGTCCGCACCGTGCAGACCGTGGTCGACGACACGCACATGATCCTGTCGACCAGCGCGGAGTGCCTGAGCGGCTCGGACGGGAACGACTGTGACTTCTTCAACACCAGCGCCTATACCTCGTTCATGAATCCCGCCGACGGCGACCAGGGCGACCAGGCCGGCATGATCACGCTGCCGTGCGGTGACGAGTGCGTGAGCGCGCCGCCGAACTTCCAGTTCGACATCAAGAAGCTGACCGCGCTGAACGCCGGCACGGACTCGGACTGCGCCGTCTGGAGCCCGTCGAGCACCGATTCGCATCCGCCCGCCTCGGGCTGCTACTTCAGCGACCTGGTCCAGTTCCAGGCCCAGGACGGGACCTCGAACGGCTGGTGGGACGTGGTCATGAACCAGACGTCGGCCGGCCAGTCAGGGCACCCGTCGCTTTCTGCCCTGCTGCACTCGATCGGGCGTAGCCACGCCAGGCATCCGGCGGCCGGGCCGGCCGGCGGGAACGGGACATGGGTCAACGCGCCGGTCATCACGGCGCAGCCGCAGAGCACCCTGGCCGGCGCCGGCGACACGGCGACGTTCACCGTGCGGGCGACCGGCTCGCCGACGCCCAAGATCCAGTGGCAGGTCTCCACCGACGGCTCGGCGAAGTGGGCCAATATCTCGGGTGCCACGTCGGCCAGCTATCAGGTCGCGGTCTCGGCCGGTGACAGCGGTGCCGACTACCGGGCGGTGGTCAGCAATGCCAACGGATCCCGAACCTCGCAGTGGGCCACGCTCAGCGTCGCCGCGGCGCCGGTCATCACCAAGGACCCCAAGCCGACAGCAACGCTGCACCGCGGCGACACGTTCTCCTTCGACTCCGCGGCGACCGGTGACCCGGCGCCGGCGCCCACCTGGCAGATCTCACAGGACGGCGGCAAGACCTGGCAGGTGCTCGAGACCGGCCGCGCCGACATCTCGTTCAGCCTGCCGTCCTCGCCGGCAGCGGGCGCGGCGCTCAGGCCGGCCGGCTCGTCGGTGCTCAAGGCGCATGATCTGGTGCGGGTGACGTACCAGAACGCCTACGGAAGCGCGACCAGCCCGGCGGTGGCGCTGAACTTCCAGGACACCTACCCCGACGTCGGCGTCTCGGCGTCGGTCAGCCCGAATCCGGTAGCGGCCGGGCTGCCAGCCACGGCGCTGATCACGGTCGGCGACTACAGCGGGGTGAAGGCGACCGACGTGAGTGCTGCCGCTACGTTCTCCAGCTCGCTCGGCCTGAAGTCCGTCAAGCAGGTCTCCGGGCCGAAGGCCAGCTGCACGATGGCGGCGGCGACCGGCGGCGAGACCGAGACCTGCACCTGGGCATCGCTGGCCGGCAACACCCAGGCGCAGTTCAAGGCGACGCTGGCGCCGGTGAAGACGCAGAACGACACCGGCACGATCGACATGGACGCGACGCTCTCGCAGCAGGACGGCATCCCGGCGACGGCCAACCTGAACGTTCCGATCAGGCGGCCGTGGGCAGACCTCCAGCTCACCGGGAAGGGGCCGAAGACCGAGAAGGTCCTGTCCCGCTGGCATGACGTCCTGACGGTGCACAACGGCGGGCCGGCTGCCGCGGCGAAGGCCACTGTCACGATCTCGGTGCCGGCGAATGTCAGGCTGGTGAAGGCGGCAGGGAAGGGCGCGAAATGCGCCGTCCGCGCTGGCACCGTGACGTGCCGGATCGCCAGGATCGCGGCCGGCCGCTCGGTGAAGATCACCCTGACGCTGCAGGCACACAAGAAGGGCAGCTCGCTGCTGACGGCCACCGTCGGCGCCGTCACGCCCGACTACGTGACCACCAACGACAGCGCTGCCATCAGCACGGTCATCAAGGGCTGACCCAGCAACACTGCACAGCTGGCGCAGCCCGCGACTGGTCGGCCACGAGCCGGACCGGCGCGGGCTGCGGCGGTTCGCGGGAGACCTTCGTTCCCGGCAAAAGGCAATGCCGTGCTCGGTCGCGCGCGCTGTCGTGGCAGGCTGGCCTGTGGCGTCCTGGCCTGGTGGCGCGTCCGGCCCGGTCCCGTTAAGCTAGACTGACTGAACATTCAGTCCAACATGATGGGCCGATGCCAGATGTCCGTGACCGGTACCCGCGAGGCTGCCGACGCCGTCGTCATCGGCGGCGGAACCGTCGGCGCCTGGTGCGCCTACTTCCTCCGCAAGAGCGGCCTTGACCGGGTCGTGCTGGTCGAGAAGCGGACGCTCGGCCAGGGCGCGAGCAGCCGCGCCGCCGGGATCGTCAGGACCCAGGGCGGCACCCAGTGGGCGGTCCAGCTTGGCGAGTGGTCGCGCCGGTTCTACCTGGGCCAGCACGACGAGATCGGCATCGATTCCGGCTTCACCCAGCAGGGCTACCTGCTGCCGTGCTTCACCGAGGCCGACGTGGCCGCCGCCGAGCAGCGGATGGCCATGCAGACCGGGCTGGGGCTCGCGGTCAGGTGGCTCGAGCCTGGCCAGCTCGACACGCTGAATCCGACGCTGGCGCCTGGCCGGACCCTCGGCGGCACCTACTGTGCCGAGGACGGCTACCTCGCGCCGCCGCGCAACGTCACCGCCTATGCCGTGGCGCTGGCGGTCAGCGGCGTGCGGGTGCTGGAG
>JASHQL010000448.1 GCA_030039155.1 Streptosporangiaceae bacterium
AGTTCGGCGTCAGGTTCTCCGCCATGGTGGTCGTGCCTGACGACGACAAGGGCGCCACCATCGAGGTCAGCGGCACCGTCGAGGAGAAGCTGCCGGACCACCAGGTGGCGCTCGCGCTGACCGCGCGGTCGGCCGACAGCAAGGTGCTGACCAGGGCACGCGCGGTCGTCAAGCTGCCCTGACCACGGCGGGGCAGGCTGCGATGACCGATCCGCCGCCCGAGATTCTTGAGCTGGCCGAGCGCAGGTCGCGGGCCAGGCAGGCACGCGACTTCGTCGCAGCTGACCGGTTCCGCGACCAGCTGCAGCAGCTTGGCTGGCTGGTCACCGATTCCGGCGCGGGCTTCTCGCTGCGCCCGGTGCCGCCGTATCGGGTGCTGCCGAACCCTGACGCGGTGCCGCAGGCCAGCCAGGGCGGGCCGTGGCCTGCGTCCGTAGCCCTGCTGGTCGAGGGCTACCCCGACGACCTGCGGGACTGCGTGACCGCCCTGCTCGCCGCCGCGCCGGCTGAGGTCCAGATCATTGCCCTCGATATCGGGAACGTGTCTGGCTCCGGCGATGCACTCCACGAAGTGGCAGTGGCCAGTGCTGGGCGGGTGGCCGAATGGCATGTGGCAGCGAGCAAGGGCTGGGGCGTCGCGCGGAACGCGCTGCTGCGCGCGGACACCGCGCCAGTGCATGTGCTGATGGAGACCTCCACGATCCTGACCGGTGACGCGATCACGCCGCTGCTTGCCGCGCTGGCCGACCCGGCAGTGGTGGCGGCCGGCTGGCGCGGCGCCGATCCCGATCCTGACCTGCACGGTTTCCACGACGCCGGGCCCGGCGAGGTGACCGCGCTGCTGTCCTACCTGATGGCGGTCAGGACGCAGGCCGCGCTTGCGGTCGGCGGGCTGCCAGTCGGCGCGCGGTACTACCGGAACGCCGACCTCGAGTTCTCGCTCCGGCTCGGCAAGCTGGGCAAGCTGGTGGTGCCAGCTCAGCCGCTGCCGGTCAGGCAGGCCACCCACCGCGGCTATCACGACGCGGACCCGCAGTACCGCGATGCCGAGTCACGGCGGAACTACCGCAGGGTGCTCGACCTGCTGCGATAGGGTGCGGGGCTGATGCGAGGGATGCAAGTGCGACTGGCCGGGCACACCACGCTGCGGCTCGGCGGCCCGGCTGCCAGGTTTGTCGAGGCCGGCAGCGACGAGCAGGTGGTGGCCGAGGTGCGGGCCGCCGACCGGACCGGCGAGCCGGTGCTGGTGCTCGGCGGCGGCAGCAACCTGGTGGTCGCCGACGACGGCTTCCCCGGCACCGTGGTGCACGTCGCCACCCGCGGCGTCGAGACGGCAGCCGACGGGTCGGCGGTGCTGCTGACCGTCGCGGCGGGCGAGGACTGGGATGCCCTGGTGCAGCGCTGCGTGCTTGACGGGCTGTCCGGGGTTGAGTGCCTGTCCGGCATCCCCGGCCTGACCGGCGCTACCCCGATCCAGAACGTCGGCGCCTACGGCCAGGAGGTCTCGCAGACCATCGTCTCGGTCCGCGCCTACGACAGGCTCACCGACCAGGTGACCTCCGTCAGCCCGGCTGCCTGCGAGTTCGATTACCGGACCAGCGTGTTCAAGCGGCGGGCGATGGCGAGCCGTGGTGCCTCGCTGAACCCGGCAGCTGCGACCGGCCGCTACGTGGTGCTCGCCGTGCAGTTCAGCCTGACGAAGGACCCGCTGTCGGCGCCGGTCAGGTACGGCGAGCTGAGCCGGGTGCTCGAAGTGCCCGAGGGCGGCCGGGTGCCGCTGGCCGCGGCCAGGGAGGCGGTGCTCGGGCTGCGCCGCGGCAAGGGCATGGTGCTCGACCCGGCCGACCCTGACACCTACAGCGCGGGTTCGTTCTTCACCAACCCGGTGCTCACCGCGGACCAGTTCGGCGAGCTGGCCGCCTGCGCGGCCGGGCTTGGCCTCGGCGCCGTGCCGAACTGGCCAGGCGAAGATGGCCATCGGGGGGGTCCAGGGGGGTCGTCCCCCCAGGGCGGCGCTGTCAAGGTATCGGCGGCCTGGCTGATCGAGCGGGCCGGGTTCGGCAAGGGCTATCAGGGCAGCGGCGGAGCCCGCATCTCCGGCAAGCACACCCTGGCGCTGACCAACGCCGGGCACGCGACCACCGCTGACCTGATCGGGCTGGCCCGCGAGGTGGTGGCCGGGGTGCGCAAGACGTTCGGCGTCGACCTGGTCAACGAGCCAGTGCTGGTCGGCGTCGAGCTCTAGCCGGTGCTCTCGGCCGGTTCGGCCAGCCACTCGGTGATCCCGTCGAGCAGGCCAGCCTTGACGGCTGGCGGTGCCACCGATCCGCGTACCGACATCCTGGCCAGCTCGGCGAGCTGGCCGTCGGTCAGTCCCTGCGCGTGCCTGGCCACCTCGTACTGCGCGGCCAGCCGCGGCCCGAACAACAGCGGGTCGTCCGCGCCGAGCGCGACAGCCGCGCCGGCCGCAAGCAGCGGGCGCAGCGGCACCTTGGCCGGCGAGGCGGCCACGCCGAGCGCGACGTTGGACGTCGGGCACACTTCGAGGGTGACGCCGGCGTCGGCGATCCGGTCCAGCAGCGCCGGATCCCTGGCCGATGCGACCCCGTGCCCGATCCGGTCGGCGTGCAGATCATCGAGGCAGGCAAGCACGCTGGCCGGGCCGGCCAGCTCGCCGCCGTGCGGCACCGAGAGCAGCCCGGCCCGCGCCGCGATCCTGAAGGCTGGCCCGAAGTCGGCGACGGTGCCGCGCCGCTCGTCGCTGCTCAGCCCGAACCCGACGACACCACGGCCCGCGTACCTGGCGGCGAGCCTGGCCAGCGTCCTGGCGTCGAGCGGATGCCTGGTCCGGTTGGCCGCCACGATGATCGCCACCCCGGTGCCGGTCAGCCGCCCGGCCTCGGCCGCCGCGTCGATGACCAGCTCGAGGAACGGGGTCAGGCCGCCGAACCGGTGCGCGTAGCCGGACGGGTCGATCTGCAGCTCAAGCCAGCCCGATCCCTCGGCCGCGTCGTCGGCCGCCGCCTCGGTGATGATCCGGCGCAGGTCCGCCTCGGTCCGCAGCACCGAGCGGGCGATGTCGTAGAGCCGCTGGAACCTGAACCAGCCGCGCTCATCGGCTGCGCTCAGCTGCGGCGGCCACTCGCTGACCAGCGCCTCCGGCAGGTGCACCCGGTGCTGCGCGGCCAGCTCGACCAGCGTGGCGTGCCGCATCGACCCGGTGAAGTGCAGGTGCAGATGCGCCTTCGGCAGCGTAGCCAGCGACCGCGCCATCCTGGCCGCGCCGCCAGGTCAGCGAGCCGAGCTGAACAGCTTGGCGATCCTGGCGACGCCTTCCTCAAGATCGTCGTCGCCGAGCGCGCAGGACAGCCGGAAGTAGCCGTTGGTGCCGAACGCCTCGCCCGGCACCACCGCCACGTCGGCCTCGTCGAGCAGCAACTCGGCAAGCTCGCCGCTGCTCTGCGGCCGCCTGCCCGCGAGCTCGCTGCCGAGCACGCCCTTGACCGACGGGTAGCAGTAGAACGCGCCCTCAGGGACCGGGCAGACCACGCCGGGGATCTCGTTCAGCATGGCCGACATGATGAGCCGGCGCCGGTCGAACGCCACCCGCATGCCCGCGGCAGCGGACAGGTCGCCCTGCACCGCGGCGAGTGCCGCCGCCTGCGCGAC